>DATNBT010000117.1:0-12144 GCA_035571855.1 Vicinamibacterales bacterium | reverse complement strand
TGCACGGATAGCCCCACGGCACTAAATCCTTTTTCCCTTCGAGAAACGCGTCGAGGTACGCGTTCGCCGCGGCGACGAGCGTCGCGCGCGTGTCGCGTCTTCTCGCCGGCACGGCGTCCCACTTCTCTTCAGTCGCGTACTTCAGGTAGTTGTCCGCGTTGAACAGCCAGTAGCCCGTCGTCGTCCACAGGATTTCGATCTCGGCGATCGTGTCGCGGTTGACGCGCAGCCGCGTGCCGAGAATCCACGGCTTTTCTTTGTTCGTGACGATGACTTCCGTGAACGTCTGGCACGTCGACGTGTCGAGCAGGCTGCGCTGATGGTCGATCGTCATCGCCGTTCTGATCAGGCCGGTGTTGACGTCGGCGTTCGCGTGGTTCTCGAAGTATCCGAGGCCGTTGGCAAGCGGCAGGCCCGAGGTGTCGCCTTTGGTCTGCGCGGCGACGTAGAGATCGACCGCGCGCTGCAATCCTTCGCGCGAACACGAGATCTGCGCGAAGCCTGCCGACGGGGCAAGCAGCGCGAAGGTGAACACGACGCCGACGGCCATCAGTCGTTTCATGGCTGGCTCTCCCGATCGTATGGAGTGACCTTCGCGCCTTCCCGCGCGGAATCTCCGACGACGGCGATGACCGTGGTGCCTTCGTCGACGCCGTTCAGCACCTCGAGGCGATCGCCGTAGTCGCGGCCGACGGCAATCTTCTGCAGGTGGACCGTGTGGTCCGGCCGCACGACCGCGAGCTGCGCGCCGTCGGCGCGGAACACGAGCGCCGACGCGGGGACCACGATCGGCGGGTTCGCTCGCGCGCCGGACAGCTCGACGTCGGCGAAGCTGCCGGGGAAGAGCGCGCCGCTCTCATTCGGTACGTCGACTTCGACGAGCATCGTCCGGCTCGCCGGGTCGAGCGCATGCGCCATGCGGACGACTTTGCCTGAGAACGTCCGGCCGGGGAAATCCGCGAGCGTCAGCGTCGCGGCCTGGCCGGCGTGCACGGAGGCGACGCTCGCCTGCGGGACATTGATAAAGGTACGGAGCGTCTGCGTCTGCGCGATCCGGAAGAGCAGCGTGTTGCCCGTGCTGACGAGCGCGCCGATGTCCACGTTGCGCTGCGTCACGACGCCGTCAAACGGCGCCTTGACCGAACGATACGCGTCCACGGTCTGCAGCCGGTTGAGATTCGCGCGCGCGGCCGCGAGGTTGCTCCGCTGCGCCACGATCTGCTTTTCGGCGGCCTGCACGTTGGCGTCCTGGGCGGCGAGCTGCGCCTGCGACTGATCGCGGTCCTGCTGCGTCGCGATGCCCTTGTCGCTGAGCGTCTTCATCCGCTCGGCGGTGATCTTCGCGAGGTCGCGGTTCGCTTTGTCCTGCGCGAGCGCGGCCTGCGCCTGCTCGACGGCCGCCTGCGCCTGGTCGATGGCCGCTTCGGCCTGGTGAAGCTGCTGATCGAGCTCCGGCGCGTCAATCTCCGCCAGCACCTGCCCGGCCTTCACGCGGTCGCCGAGATCGACCAGCCGGCGCTTCAGGTATCCGTCGGCGCGCGCGAGGATCGCGGCCTCTGTCACCGCCTGCATCGTGCCCGGCAGCGTCAGGGTCGCCTGTCCCGTGCCGCGCGCGACATGAATGACTTCGACGCGCGGCACCTGCTGGTGCTGCGCGTCCGCCTCGGCGCGGAGCGCGGCGTCACGCCGCTGCATCGGCAGATAGCCGGCGAGAAACGCCACGACGAAGACGACGACGACGAAGAACAGCAGCGTCGAGACGGTCTTGCCCGACGGGCGCGTGATGCCCGTCTCGCGCAGGTGAGGATCAAGCATGGGCGGTGGCTTCCTGTGCCTCTTCGTCCTGCAGGCGGCGCTCGTGATCGGCCGGAGGCGATGTCCGCAGATATGAGTAGATGATCGGAACCAGAAACAGCGTCGTCATTGTCGCGCCGATCAGGCCGCCGATGACAGCCCGGCCGAGCGGCGCGTTCTGCTCGCCGCCTTCGCCGATTCCCAGCGCCATCGGGAGCATGCCGAGCACCATCGCAGCCGCGGTCATGAGCACCGGACGCAGACGCGCGAAGCCGGCCGACAGCATCGCCTCGCGCGCGTTCGGCAAGGCCTGTCCAGCCCCCGGTGAAAGCTGACGCTCGTCGTTGGCGAACGTGACGAGCAGGATGCTGTTCGCCGTGGCGACGCCGATCGACATGATGGCGCCCATCAGCGACGGCACGCTGAACGTGGTGCGCGTGACGAAGAGCATCCAGATGATGCCGGCCATCGCGCCTGGCAGCGCCATCAGGATGATGAACGGATCGAGCCACGACTGGAAATTCACCGCCATCAGCAGATACACGAGCGTGATGGCGAACAGGATCCCGAGCCCGAGCCGCGTGAACGACGACTGCATCGTCGCGTACTCGCCGCGGACGACGAGCGACGTGCCGCGCGGCAGGGCGGTCTGCTTCGCGACGAGGCGCTCCACGGCGGCGCCGACGCTGCCGAGATCGCTGCGATCGACGTTGGCGTAGACGTCGAACACCGGCGCGACGTTGTAGTGATTGACGATGACCGGGCCGTAGCCGCGCTTGACCCGGACGAGATTGGACAGCAGCTGCGTGTTGCCGTCGCGCGTCGACAGCCCGGCGAGCGACGCAGGCGTCGTCTCCGTGACCGCGCTGGACGCCGCGGTCACCGGCGTGCGCAGCAGGTCGTCGAGCGAGTCGATCCGGTACTGCGACGTCTGAACGCCGACGTTGTAGCTGATGCCGGTCGCCGGATTCAGCCAGAAGCTCGGCGCCACCTGGCCGTTGCCGCTCAGCGAGATCAGCATGCTGCTGGTCACGTCGCGCTGCGTCAGCCCGAGCTGTCCGGCTTTGACGCGGTCCACGGCGAGATCGAGCTGCGGCTGTCTGTACACCTGATGGATGTGGACGTCGGCGGCGCCGGGGATGTCGGCCACCTGGTCGCGCAGCTTCTGCGCGAGCGCGAAGTTGGCGGCGGCGTTCGTGCCGACGACCTGCAGGTCGATCGGCGCCGGCAGGCCGAAATTCAGAATCTGGCTCGTGATGTTCGCCGGCTCGAAGAAGAAGACGACGTCGGGGAACGCGTCGTTGAGCCGCCGGCGCAATTCGACCTGGTACTCTTCGACCGGCCGGTGGCGATCGCGGTTGAGCGAGACGATCACCTCGGCGTCCGTCGCGGCGATGTTCGGCACGTCGCCCTGCGCGACGCTGCTCCAGGCGTTCGGGATGCCGATGTTGTCGAGAATCGTGTCGAGCTCGTTCGCGGGAATCGCGTTCCGGATCTCGCGCTCGACGTCCACGAGCCGGGCCTCGTTCTGCTCGATGCGCGTGCCGGCGGGCATGCGCGTGTGAAGCCGCAGCGTGCCCGCGTCGACGTCGGGAAAGAAGTCGCGGCCGATCAGCGGAATCAACGCGAGCGATCCGAGCGACACGGCGAGGAATCCCGTCAGCACCTGTGCGCGATGCTCGAGCACGAGGTCGAGCAGGCCGATGTAGTGGCCGCGCAGCCGCTCGAAGGCGACGTTCATCCGGTGATGCACCCGGCCGAGCAGGCCCTTGCCGCCTTCATGTCCGCCCGACTGGTACAGCGCGACCTCGCTCCGCAGCAGGTGATACACCATCGTCGGCACGAGCGTCCGCGAGAGCAGGTACGAGGCGAGCATCGCGAACACGACCGCCATCGCGAGCGGCGTGAAGAGATACTGCGCGGTCCCGGTCAGCAGCAGCACCGGCACGAAGACGATGCAGATCGACAGCGTCGAGACGAGCGTCGGCACCGCGATCTGGGAGGCGCCGTCGAGCACGGCCCGCACCAGCGGCTTCTGCATCGCCATGTTGCGATGCGTGTTCTCGATCTCCACCGTCGCATCGTCTACGAGGATGCCGACGGCGAGCGCGAGGCCGCCGAGCGTCATCACGTTGATCGTCTCGCCGAGCAGGCTCAGGATCGAGATCGACGTCAGGATGGACAGGGGAATCGAGAGGCAGACGATGAACGTGCTGCGCCAGCTGCCGAGGAATAGGAGGATGACGCCGCCCGTGAGGACCGCGGCGATGAGCGTCTCGCGGATGACGCCGCCGAGCGCCGAGCGCACGAACAGCGACTGATCGCCGAAGACGGAGACCTTCAGATCCTGCGTGACGGTCGAGAGGATGCGCGGGAGCGCGCTCTTGATCGCGTTGACGACGGTGAGCGTGGACGCGCGGCCGTTGCGCGTGACCGTCAGCAGGACGCCGCGCGAGCCGTTCGTGCGGACGATGCTGGCCTGCGGCGTGAAGCCGTCGTGCACCGTCGCGACATCCTTTATATATACGGTGGCCCCGTTGACGGTCTTGATGGGCAGGTCGTTGAAGTCCGCGATGGCCGCGACGCTGCTGTTCAGGCGGACCGGGTATTCGGTGTCGGCAAACTTCGCGGTCCCGGCCGGCAGAATGAGGTTCTGCAGGTTGAGCGCGTTCGAGACGTCAATCGGCGAGAGGCGCTTCGCGTACAGCTCGTCGAGGTTCAGGTCCACCATGATCTGGCGGTTCTTGCCGCCGAACGGATACGAGACCGTGGCGCCCTGGACGGTCGCGAGCGGCGTCCTGATGAAGTTGTTCCCGAGGTCGAAGATTTCCTGTTCCTTCAGCTTGTCGCTGCTCAGGCCGAGCTGAAGGATCGGCACGCTCGCGGCGTCGTACTTCAGCACCTGCGGCGGAAACGTCCCCGGCGGCATGTTGCGGACGACGACGTTGCACTGCGTGACGATCTGCGACAGCGCGAGATCGACCGGCGTGTTCGGATGGAAGTAGACGCGGACGGCCGCGATGCTCTGGTGCGACTGCGACTCGATGTGCTCGATGCCGGTGACGTTCGCCGTCAGCGACCGCTCGAAGTTCGTGACGATGCGGCTCTCCATTTCCTCGGGCGAGAGGCCGCTGTACTGCCAGACGATGCTGACGACCGGGAGGTCGATGTACGGAAAGATGTCGACCGGCATCGTGGCGATCGAGATGCCGCCCGCAATCGCGATGAGCAGCGCCATCACGACGAAGGTATAGGGGCGTCTGAGCGCCAGCCTGACGATCCACATGGTTCGTGCGCGGTCCGGTAAAGAGCAGACGATCGTAAGGCGCGCATCCGGTGCGAGTCAACGTAGAATGTCCGCCGACGGAGGCTACGTCATGCGTATTCGACTGGTGGTCGCTTCTCTCTTCTTTATCGCCGCTGCCGCCGCCGCGGCTCCGGCGCACGCGCAGGACTACAAGGCGCTCGTCGTGAAGCACCTCGCGACGTCGCGCGATTTCACGATCAAGGTCGCCGAGCAGATGCCGGACGCCGACTACGGGTTCAAGCTGACGCCGCCGCAAATGAGCTTCGCCGAGCAGATGGCGCATCTCACCGGCACGCAGGCGGCGCTGCTCGCCGCGTTCGCCGGAGCGCCGCCGCGGGAGACCAAGCCGGCGTCGCTGAGCAAGAAGGACGTGGTCGCGTTCATGCGGAAGACGTTCGACGAGTCGATCGCGGCGGTGTCGAAGCTGACGCCGGCGCAGCTCGCCAGGACGTACAACGGCGGTGAAGGCGCGATGACCGGCACCGAGATCCTGATGTTCCTCATGGATCACACGACGCATCATCGCGCATCGGCGGAGATGTATCTGCGCGCGAAGGGCATCACGCCCACCGAATACCAGTTCTGAGGAGGCTGCGATGCGCACACGATTTCTCGTCGTCGTCGGCGTGGCGTTCGCGGCGGCCGCGATCGGAGCGCAGGCTCCGACGCTCCCGCCCGACATCAATCCGGTCACGCTGTCGCGGTTCGGTCCCGTGCAGCCCGGCGATCTCGACCAGGCCGCGCAGAAAATCGTCGACGCGCGGACCAATCGGCCCAATCCCGGTCCCGGGCCGGGCGCCGCGGGCGCCTACAGCCCGACGACGTCGGAAGGCCGCGGCCTGATCGGCCGCGCGCTCGGCGTGCCGACGGGCGAGAAGTTTCCGCTCGGCAACCGCATCTATCAGCTCGTCGTGCTGATCACCGCGCGCGAGATCGATCAGCAGTACGAATGGTCGGCGCACGAGCCGATGGGCCTGCGCGCGGGCCTCGAGCAATCGGTCATCGACGTCGTGAAATACGACCGTCCCGCCGACGGCCTCGCGGAAAAAGACGCGACGCTGATCCGCTTCTTCCGCGCGCTGCTGCGCGAGCACAGAGTGAGCAGCGATCTGTTCGCGAAGATGATCGCCGACTACGGCAAGCAGCGGACCGTGGAGATGATGGACCTGGCCGGCGACTACTGGGTGGTGGGGACGATGATGAACGCCGGCGATCAGCACCTGCCGGCGACGCGGCCGGCATTGATGCCGCCGCTGCCGGTCAACGGGCGTCGAACCAATTAACGAAGGGCCATCCGGATTAACGTGAAACTGATCTCGAGACCGGCGAGAAGAAGCGCGCCGATCACGAGCTGCCTGCGGACGAAGAACATTTCCATCGAGCCATTGCCTCCGCCGCCTCTGGGGGCAATGGCCGTGCCCTTGCACGCGTCTCCGCTAAGTCGCTGATCTCCTGAAGATAGGCGCCGTGTGCCGAATCCGTACGCGGGCGGACATGTCGCACGAGACGACATCGCGTTTCAATTCTGAAAGTCAGGCTTCACGCTTCTTCACCTGCGCTTCGGCGGCCTCGACCTCGCGTTCGGCGTCGCGCACGTCCGCTTCGGCGCGATTGAGCGCGCGCTTCGCGGTGTCGGCTTTCTCGCGCGCGTCGCGCAGCGCCTCCTGCGCCGCGTCGAGGCGCTGTTCGGCCTCGCGACGCAGCTTCGCGTCTTCCTCGGCCTTTTTCTTCTTCAGCTCGTCGCGCGACGACGAGGACGCCGTGCCGTGATGCGCGGCCGGCTTCACGCCGGCGAGCGCGTCGAAGCCTGACGGCTGCACCACGTCGCTGAACCGTCCGACGTCGTCCGGCAGCCCGGCGCTGAGCGAGAGCGCGTCCAGCATCCGTGCGAGTTGATCGGTGTTGGGGTGAACTCCGGCGGCCTGCGCGATCTCGTGCGCGCGCTTCACCGCGTGAGAGAGCGCTTCGCGGTGTTTCTCCGTCGCTGCGCGGACGTCGGTCTTCCTGCCTTTGAGCGCGCCGATCTGCGCGTCACGCAGCGCGTGCCCGGCCTTCATCAGCGCGTCCCACTGCGCCCGCGCCTTCCAGTACAGATTGTTCGCGCTCCACGCGACCGCGTTCGGTTTGCGCAGCGCCTTGACGTCCTTCGCCGCGTCGCCCGCCAGCGTCTTCGCGAGCGCGTTGCGCGCCGCCGTGAATTCCTCCGGTGGAAGAGTGAAGAGATCGTCTAGTTGTGTTGGTCGGCCCATACGAAGGGCGTCTTCTCGTTTTCCTGCATCTGATCGCCGGGCGGGCCGGCTTCGGTGTTCGAGAATCCCGCGAGACTCCGGTGGATCGTCGCCTGGGCGCCTTTGATGTGGCCGGCGGCGTCGAGCGTCAGGCGCGCGACGGGATGCTGCACGAGATAGAGATTGCCGTCGGAATTCATCGACGCGATCGTCACGCCGAGATACGCGCCTTCCTTCGTCGCGTGCGCGGCCGCCTCGGCGTCGTCGGCGGTCAGCTTCGCCGCGAGCCTGATGACCTCGACGCCTCCGGCTTTGACGGTGGCCGGGACTTTCGGGTCGGCCAGCGGCACGTCTTTGTCGACTTTCGTGTCGAGCGCCTTCCAGTCAGGGCTGGCCGCGTCTTTTCGCTGCGACCACAGCGCCGGCTCGACGCGCAGCAGCGCGGCGTCGCGGTTGCCGCCGTTGCTGAACGCGACGGTCATGTAGAGCTCGCCCTGGTTCGTGTTGAACGAGACGCTCGTGACCTGGATGTCGAGCTCCTGGCTCTTGTAGAAGTAGCTGACGTAGAAGCTCGCGCCCGACAGCAGAAACGCCGCGAGCGCGAGAATCCAGCTGAGCTCGTCCTTGAATCCCTTGAACGACGCCATGTCTAGGGGACTCTAAACAGCGGACGGCCCGCACGGAGGCCCGGCCACGGAATCGCCAGGAACATGAACGCCGTCGCGATGCCGAAGCAGACGAACAGCTTCATGCGCCGCGCATCGGCGTTCGCGGTCTTGCGCGCGAGGATGCGGCCGACGTGGGTGATGACGACGGCGCCGAGCATCATTGTTATATGTTCGACGGCGAAGAACCGCGCGCCGGCATCCTTCATCACCTCCGCCATGTGTCCTTGAATCGACGGCAGCGTATGCGTGAAGTACAGCACCAGCCCCAGCAGCATCTGAATATCGAGCGTGATCATCAGAACCAGGCCCCAGCGATCGGCGCGTGTCCCGCCTGCCACCGCTGTATCAGTTCGCACCGCCGCGATCGTCGCCGCGACGCCCGCAATGAGCGCCACCCACCGCAGCCACGAATGCAGCGTCAGAATCGTCGTATACATGCGAAAAACGTTACCACAGCGGACAAGAAAGGCCTGTATGCGCCGGTAGCCCTGATGTAACCTCCGCGCGTAAGGCTGGTCTAAGCATTGCTGAGGGGCAGCAGCGTATGGCAGACGACTCGGTCGCACATCTTCTGCGGCGGGCAGGCTTCGGCGCGAGCAGCGACGACCTGGCGATCTTCGATCGCCTGTCGTACAACCAGGCCGTCGATCGGCTGCTGAATTACGACACGATCCCCGACGACGTCGATTCGAAGCTCGGGCAGGCCGGCTTCATCGGCACGACGTCGAACGGCCCGTTTTCGCCGAACACCGTCATCGGCGACGCGCGGCAGCGCTGGCTGTTCCGGATGATCCACACCAACCGGCCGCTGCAGGAGAAGATGACGCTGTTCTGGCACAATTACTTCGCGACCGGCTACACGAAAGTCGCCGGCGCGGGGCAGCAGGACGGCACGCGGATGATGGCCGCGAAGGCGGTCGAAGATCCGAAAGGACAGCGCGGGCAGATTGAGATGCTGCGCGCCAACGCGCTCGGCACGCTCAACAACCTCCTGAATCTCATCGCCACCGATCCCGCGATGCTCATCTGGCTCGACGGGAATACGAACACCAAGAACAACCCGCAGGAAAATTTCGGCCGCGAGCTGATGGAGCTGTTCAGCCGCGGCGTCGGCTACTACACCGAGCAGGACGTCTACGCCGCGGCGCGCGTCTTCACCGGATGGAACCTCCACGTCGACCGCGGCAGCGGCGACGGCGACAACGCGTACAGCTTCATCTACAACGCCAACCTGCACGAGACGTCGGCGAAGACCTTCAGCTTCCCGATTTACGGCGACGGGAGCACGACGATTCCGGCGCGGTCGGCGTCGGCGGGCATGCAGGACGGCCTCGATCTGATCAACGCGCTGTCGACGCATCCGGAGACCGCGCGGCGCGTCGCGCAGAAGCTCTACGACTTCTTCGTCAGCGAGAGCGTCCCGGCGGATCCGAACTTTCTCAATCAGATCGTGCAGGTCTATCTGCAGAACGGCACGAACATCAAGCCGGTGCTGCAGACGATCTTCACGTCTCCGTACTTCACGGATCCGTCGGTGTATTTCTCGCGCTACTCCTGGCCGGCGGAGTTCGTGGTCCGCTCGATCAAAGAAACCGGGTGGACCGGCTTCTCGGCCGGATCGACGCTGACGCCGCTCGTCAACATGGGACAGCAGCTCTTCGAGCCGCCGGACGTCGCCGGGTGGGATCTCGGCCAGAACTGGTTTTCGACGGGGAAGATGCTCGCGCGCATGAACTTCGCCTCGACGCTGGCCTCGAATCAGAAATTCCGTCTCGGCACCGCGATGGCGCCCGCGCGATCGTCGGCGCAGGGCGTCCTCGATCTCATGCTGTCGCGCTACGCCGCGATGAACGAAAGCGGCATGCGCGACGACCTGCTGGCGTACATCAGCACCGGCACCTGGAGCGGCTCGGACGCGCAACTGCAGACGCGCGCCTCGGGCCTCGCGCACCTCATCGTCGGATCAGCGGAGTACCAGTTCGTATGATCACAAGACGCCAGTTCGTCAAAAACGGCGTGGCGGCGTTCACGGTGAGCTTCGCCGCGCCCGCGTTCGTCTCGGACCTGGCTCGCGCGCAGGGCGCGTCGAGCCGCAACCTGGTGCTGCTCGCGCTGGCCGGCGGCAACGACGGCCTCAGCACGCTGGTCCCGTACAACGACCCGTTCTATTACAGCCGCCGCCCGACGCTCGGGATTCCCGCGGGCACCGTGCTGCAGGTCGGCAGCGACGGCAGCGGCAAGGCGCTCGGCCTGCATCCGCGCCTGACCGGGCTCCACAACATCTTTAATAGCGGCAAACTCGCGCTGATTCAGCGGGTCGGCTATCAGAACTCGAGCCGCTCGCATTTCACCGGCACCGACATCTGGTCGGTGGGCGAGCCGCCCGCGTCGCAGGGCAGCGGATGGCTGGGACGCTACCTGTCCACGCTCGGCCCGCTCGATCCGCTCGCCGCATGGACGACGACCGGCGACACGCCGCATTCGATGCTCGCGTCCGGAGTCGGCGTGGCCGCGATTTCCAACACGACGACGTTCGCGTTCCAGAGCCCGAACTCGGGCACCGAAGCGGCGCTCGAACGGACGACGGCGAACGCCATCGCCTCGCACGTGCCCGTCGACGTCTCGCACCTGTCGTTTGTCGCCTCCACGGTGCAGGGCGCGATGGCGACCCTCGATCGTGTCGCGAGCGTGGGAACGTATCAGCCGTCGGTGACCTACCCGAACAACGGCCTCGGCCAGGCGCTTCGGATGGTCGCGGGCGCGATGTCGAAGGGCATCGGGACGAAGGTGTTCTTCGTGCAGACCGGCGGCTTCGACACGCACGCGTCGCAGGACACCAACGGCACCAACGGCGCGTACTACCGCCTGATGGCGACGCTGGACGACGGGCTGTCGGCGTTCTACAACGATCTGCGCAATACGGGGCTGATCAACGACACGCTCGTGCTCACGTTCTCCGAGTTCGGCCGCCGCATCACCGAGAACGGCAGCCGCGGCACCGACCACGGCGCGGCGAGCCTCATGCTCGCGATGGGCGGCCTGGTGCACGGCGGCCTCTACGGCACGTCGCCCGATCTGAATCCGAACGGCAACCCGACGCTGGAGAACTCGAGCGGCGACGTCACGTTCGAGACGGACTTCCGGTCCGCCTACGCGCGCGTGATCGACAACTGGCTCGGCGGGGATTCGACGAGCATCCTCGGCGGCAATTTCAAAAAAGCGTCGCTGACGTTTGTATAGTCCGCCTGAAGGCGGACACTACCAAATCGCTGGTTACCAAATCGCTGGTAGTGTCCGGCTTCAGCCGGACCTCGCGACCCACGCGCGAAAATCCTCCGTCGTCGCCGCGGCCATTTCTTCGGCGGCGTGCAGCAGCCATCGCGGCTTCTGCGCGCCGGCGTGCTTCAGGATCTTCTTCCGCCGGCTGCCGAGATGCATGTTCGCGGCCTCCCAGCCCATCGCGCGCAGCAGCTTTTCTTCATCCCGTTCTTTCGGCAGATCGGCCAGCTCGATCCGCGCGCAATCAGGTGCGATACGGCGGAAGATCCAGCGGCGCGACAGGTCGAACGACGGATCGACGACGCGAACCGCGCCGTCCAGCAGCTTCTCGATGTAGATCTTCGGGCGCTTCTCGCCGGCGGCCCACGCCGCCGCCGACGGCAGCAGCGCCTTCGCTTCGCGCGCGACGAAGGAGTCGCCGGCTGCCGCGATGGCGACAAAGCGCCGCCGTCCGAGGCTGCCGACGCCGGCGACCCGCGCGACGAATGTGCACGCGGCGTCCGGATCGGGCATGTGTTTGAGCATCTTCGCGCTCGGGAACTTGCCGCGCGCTTTCGGAAACGACCTGAGCCTGTTCCAGAAGTGCTTCGGGTCGCGCTCGCGGTTCAGGACGATGCCGCGCAGGAACTCGTGGCCGTCGAGGACGGACGGGAAGCCGCCTTTCTCGAGCGACGTGGTGTAGCCGTCGAGGATGCCGTCGCACGCGGACTCCGGGCTGATCGCGAGATGGCCTTCACGAATCGCGAGCAGCGCGCTCGTCGCGAGCCGCACGAGGTCGAGGGTGTACGGCACCGGCCACGCCTCGTCGACGTCGTTGACGCCCCACACGAGGCGGTCGTCCCGGTCGCGCCAGGTGCCGAAGTTTTCC
>DATNBT010000116.1:0-10992 GCA_035571855.1 Vicinamibacterales bacterium | reverse complement strand
GTGATGCTGACGATGACGAACGTGAGCAGCGGGGAAGGCATCTATCGCAGCGGGTTCGTGTTCGACTTCGCGTGGATTCTGCCGTTCGCGTTCTTCCCCTGGGCGGCGAGCCAGGCGCCTGAATCCGAAGACGCGGATCTCGAAGACAGCGATCGCGAGGCGCTCGTGCGGCCGCGGCCCTGGGTCATCTTCACCGCGGTCGCGCTGCTGCCGTTCGTCGACTACGCGCTGCGGCGCATCGTTCCGGACGCCGCCTCGTCCGGCTTCCGCGATCTGTCGACCGCCGTCACGCTGATCTCCGTCCTGCCGCTGCTCGTCGCGCGCATCGCCGCCGAACGATCCGAGCTGCAGCAGGCGGGGACGACCACCAAGCTGCTCGTCGACGTCATCGAGCAGGCGCAGGATCTGATTCTGGTCATGACGCCCGACGGCCGCTGCCGCCACGCGAACGGCGCGTTCTGCCGCGCGATCGGACGTCCGCATGCGGAAGTCACCGGGCTCCACGTCCGCGACCTGATGGTCCTCGAGACCATCTCCGCCGAGGACCTGATGGAGCAGGTGCGCGTGAAGGGCGCGTGGCGCGGCGCGCTGCAGCGGCTGCGGCCGGACGGCTCGACGTACCCGGTCTCGGCGACGCTGACGAGCGTCGTCGGCACTCGCGGCGACGTGACGCACGTCGTCTCCGTCGAGCGCGACATCTCGGAAGACCGGCGGCTGCGCGAGCAGCTGATTCACAGCGAGCGGCTGTCCGCGGTCGGCCAGCTCGTCGCTGGCGTCGCGCACGAAATCAACAACCCGCTGCAGGCGGTGATGGGCTTCACCGAGCTGCTGATCGGCGCGGAGACGACGCCGGAGACGCGGAAGGACCTCGAACAGATCCGCCACGACGCCGACCGCGCGGCGAAGATCGTCCGCCACCTGCTGCAGTTCGCGCGCCGCTCGACGCTCGAGCGCGCGGTCGCCGATCTGAACGAGATCGCGCGCTCGACGTCCGCGCTGCGCAGCTACGAGCTGAAGCTCGCGAGCATCGAGCTCGTCGAGCAGTACTCGCCCGATCTTCCCGTCGTCGTCGCCAACCGCGAGGAGCTTCAGCAGGTCGTCCTGAACCTGCTGCTGAACGCCGAGCATGCGGTGCGCGGCATCGGCCGCGGCGGATCGATCCGGATTACGACCGGACAGGACGGCGAGTCGGCGTTCATCGAAGTCTCCGACAACGGGCCGGGCGTGCCCGAGACGCAGGCGAGCCGCATCTTCGAGCCGTTCTTTACGACGAAGGGCGTCGGCCAGGGCACGGGCCTCGGGCTCTCGGTCAGCCTCGGCATCGCGAAGGCGCACGACGGCACCCTCGAACTGCGGCCGTCCGAGCGGGGCGCGACGTTCCGCCTCACGCTGCCCGTCGCCACCGAGATGAAGATCAACCTGACGATGGCGTCGGCCTGAAGTAGAATCGCGGTCTTTTCAGGGGCTAGGGGCTGGAGGCTAGGGCGATGCCGTCGCGTACCCGTTTCCCCCGTGTCGCCATCCCGGGTGCGCGCATCCAGTTCGCGAACACCATCGCGGAGCTCGTCAACCTCAGTCCGACCGGCGCGCTGATCCGCATGAACTTCGAGCTCCGCAAGGGCGGCGAGTGGCCCCTGGTGCTCGATCTCGACTCGGCCGGAGGCCGCCAGCAGGTCTGGCTGCACGGGCGCGTGGTGCGCTGCCGGCCCAATGAAGGTGCGTTCGTGCTGGCGCTGTCGTTCGTCGCGCCGAACGCCGAGGCGCAGGCGGTGCTCAATCAGATCTGCAGCCAGCAGTCGCCGGAGGCGCCGAAGGAGAAACGTCCCCGTCCGCTGCCGTGGAAGCTGCCGGCGTTCTCGTTCGAGCGCCTTCTCCGCCTGCACTGGGCGCCCACGCGCCAGTGTCCCGAGTGCCACAGCGGCGACATCTCGAAGGAACGTCGCCACGAATACTCGTGTTTCCAGTGCGGCTGCCGCTTCAACGGCTACCGCCTCGGCAAGCTGCGCATCTCGCTCTAGTGGAGCAGGCCTTCGGGCGTGCCCGTATAATCCGCTCACACGTTGGCGCCCCGCTTCCACAGAACCCTCTACGGCCAGGTGCTGATCGCGACGATCGCGGGTGTCGCGTTCGGCTATGTCTTTCCCTCCGCCGGCGCGCAGATGCGGCCGCTTGGCGACGCGTTCATCCGGCTGATCCGGATGATCGTCGCGCCTGTGGTGTTCTGCACGGTCGTCGTCGGCATCGCCGGCGTGGGCGACGTGAAAGCGCTCGGCAAGACCGGCGTGCTCACGATCGTGTACTTCGAAATCGTCAGCTCGATCGCGCTGCTGATTGGTCTGCTCGCCGTGAACATCACCCGGCCGGGCGTCGGCATGAACGTCGACGCGACGAAGCTCGATCCATCGGCCGTCTCGCAGTACGTGACGGCGGGGAAGTCGCTCACCGCGTCTGATTTTCTGCTCGGCATCATCCCGACGAGCATCGCCGACGCGATGGCGCGCTCGGACATCCTGCAGGTGCTGCTGTTCTCGGTCGTGTTCGGCCTGGCGCTGAACGCCGTCGGGGCGAAAGGCAAGCCGCTGTTCGAGTTCATCGAGAGCGCGTCGCGCGTGCTGTTCAGGCTCGTGCATCTGATCATGCTGACCGCGCCCATCGGCGCGTTCGGGGCGATGGCGGCGACGGTCGGATCGTTCGGCGTCGGCACGCTGACGCAGCTGCTGAAGCTGATCGTGTACTTCTACACGACGTCCGCGCTGTTCGTGGTCGTCGTCCTCGGCGCGATCGCGTGGTGGACGCGGTTCAGCGTCTGGAAGCTGATCGCGTATCTCCGCGAGGAGCTGTTCGTGGCGTTCGGCACATCGTCGTCCGAATCGGCGATGCCGCAGGTGATGGAGAAGCTCGAGAAGCTGGGCGTCTCGCGATCCGTCGTCGGCCTCGTGATCCCCGCCGGCTACTCGCTGAATCTCGACGGCAGCGCCATCTACCAGGCGATGGCGGCGGTGTTCATCGCGCAGGCGACGAATACGCCGCTGCCGCTGCGTGAGCAGATCGTGCTCGTCGCGGTGCTGACGCTGACGTCGAAGGGCGTGGCGGGCGTGGCCGGCGCCGCGCTCGTCGTCCTCGCGGGGACGTTATCGGCGGCCGGGCATGTCCCCGTCGCCGGCGTCGTGCTCGTCGTCGGCATCCACCGCTTCATGGGGCAGGCGATGGCCGTCACGAACACGATCGGCAACAGCGTCGCCGCGATCGTCATCGGCGATCGGACGAAGGAGCTGGACCGGACTCAGCTCACGCAACAGCTGGAAAATCGATATTGAACGTCGTGCCGGCGCCCGGCGCCGAGATGACTTCGATCCTGCCGTTCGACCGGTTGACGATGCTGTTGACGGTCGCGAGCCCGAGGCCGGTGCCCTTGCCTTCTTCCTTCGTCGTGAAGAACGGCTCGAACAGCCGCGCGCGCGTCTTGTCGTCCATGCCGATGCCGGTGTCCTTCACGATCAGCCTGACATAGCTGCGTGAACCGGCGCCGACGTTCTCGGTGGCGAACGTGATCCGTCCGCCTTCGGGCATGGCGTCCCGCGCGTTGATCGCGAGGTTGACGAGAATCTGTTCGATCTGCCCGACGTGTCCCTTGATCGGAGGGAGGCTGTCGGCGAGCGCGAAGGCGATCTCGACGTCGGCGCCGATCAGGCGCTTCAGCAGCGAGCCGGCGTCGGTGATGATGCCGTTCAGGTCGAGCACCTGCGGCTCGAGCTTCTCACGGCGGCTGAAGGACATCAGCTGGCGCGTGAGCACCGTCGCACGCTGACTCGCTTTCAGCACTTCCTCGAGATCGCCGCGCTGCTGCGGCGTCCCGGCCTCCATCAGCGCGAGCTCGGTCGATCCGCCGATCGCCGTCAGCAGGTTGCTGAAGTCGTGGACGACGCCGCTGACGAGCCGGCCGAGGGCCTCCTGTTTCTGCGCGTGGTAGAGCTGCGCTTCGAGCGCCTGCCGGTCCGACAGATCGAGCACGATCCCTTCGTACGATCGCACGATGCCGGCGGCGTCGCGTACGGCGCGCGCGCCGATGACGGCGGTGATGAAGCGGCCGTCGCGGCGTTCGAGCAGCGTCTGGGTGTTCGGCAGCTCGGGGCGGTGGGTCGCCAGCGCCTCGCGCGCGGCGCTGCGTATGCCCGGATCGGCAAACAGCTCGGCGATGTTCAGCCGCTTCAGCGCGTCCGGCGACTCGTAGCCGAGCATCGTCACGAGCGCGGGGTTCGCGGCGAGGATTTCGCCGTTGGGCGCGGACTGGAAGAGTCCGACGGGCACGCTCTCGAACAGCCCGCGAAGCTTTTCTTCCGACGCCCGGAGCGCATCCTCGGCCTGGCGCCGGCTCGTGATGTCTTCGATCATCATCAGCGCGTACTTCGGACGGCCTTCGGGGCTCTTCACCGCCGACATCGTCACGCGGCCCCAGATGAGCGCGCCGTCGCGCCGGCGGAAGCGCTGTTCGAGCTGGTAGTCGTCGACGTCGCCGGCCATCAGGCGTTCGAAGAACTCGCGCTCCGTGGCGACGTCTTCGGCGTGCGTGAAGTAGCCGAAGGACGTGCCCGCCCACGCGGCGCTCGGGTAGTCGAGCAGTCGCTCCATCGCGGGGTTGAGACGCTCGACCTGTCCGTGGATATTCACGAGCGCGGTGCCGACGGCCGCGCTGTCCCAGCTCGCGCGCACCTGCGCTTCGCTTTCGGCGAGGCGCTTCTCCATGCGGCTCTGCGAGGCGACGATGCGGTTGCCGATGAAGGCGCCCGCGATGAACAGCAGCAGCGAGCTGTCCTGGAACGCGGGCCGCGCTTCGGGCGGCGCGATGTACGGCGACGCGAGCGCGGCGAGCGTCAGTGTGGCGAGACCCGCGCTTTCCGATCCCCACTTCGATGTGATGAAGACCGCCGAGAAGAGCATGATGAACGGCGTCCGCGCCAGCATCGGCCACGAGAGCCGGGTCGCGGCGATGGCAATCGCCGCCGAGGCGAGCGCCATCGCGAACGCGCGCACGTCCGCCGCGGTGATCGGCCGCAGTTTTTTGACGGGCGGCGAAACGCCCATCCAGCTGCTGACGTCTTTCTCAGCACTCATCGTCAAACGGTGTCGGTGAAGACCGTATTTTAGACCGCTTTGGTATGAATACGCTGTGCAGAGCGGCTGTACAATGACGCCGTTTACGAATGCGCCATCGAGCCGCTGTCCTCGCGTTTTCCGCGGCGCTCGTCGCCTGGCTTCTGCCGCTTCGAGCCGAAGCTGTAGTCGATCCACCGACACGAGCGGCGCTCGAGCAGTACTGCGTCCCGTGCCACAACGCGCGACTGAAGACCGGCGGATTCGTCCTCGACCTGGCGGCGCTCGATCGCGTCGTCGATCATCGCGAGGAATTCGAAAAGGTCCTCCGCAAGCTGCGTCTCGGCGTGATGCCGCCGCTCGGCTCGCGACGCCCTGACGCCGCGACGTACGAACGTCTGATCTCGTCGCTCGAAGGCGAGCTCGACTCGCGGTCGGCGTCGCACCCGTACGCCGGACGGCCCGTCCTGCATCGCCTCAATCGCGCCGAGTACGCCAACGCCATCCGCGATCTGCTCGGCTTGAACGTCGACGTCGCCGCGCTGCTGCCGCCCGACGATGCGGCGTATGGATTCGACAACGTCGCCGACGCGCTGGGAAGCTCGCCGGCGCTGCTGCAGGCGTACCTCGCCGCCGCCCGGAAGATCAGCGTCGTCGCCGTCGGCGATCCGCGGGTGGGCGTCAACCGCGACACCTATTCCGCGCGGCAGGATCTGTCCCAGGACCAGCACCTCGAGGGCCTGCCGCTCGGCACGCAGGGCGGTCTGGCCGCGGCGCACACGTTTCCCGTCGACGGCGACTACGAGTTCCAGGTGCGCATGTGGCGCACGAACCTGAGCGCGATGCGCGGCCTGCAGGATCCGCACAGGATCGAGGTCACCGTCGACGGCGACCGCATCCTGCTCGCGACGATCGGCGGCGACGAAGATCTCGTGAACCTGCAGAAGAATCCGACGGCGACCTCGGACGAGATCGAAGCGAAGCGTCTCCATGTGCGCGTCCCGGTGAAGGCCGGCACGCACACGATTACGGCCGCCGTGATCGAGGAAGCGCCGTGGACGCTCGAGACCGCGCGGCTGCAGCCGTTCGTCCGCGATTTCAGCAATCCGTTCGCGGCCGAAGGCGCGCCGCACGTGCAGACGCTCAGCGTCGAAGGGCCGTACAACATCGTCCCGAACGGCCAGCCGCCGTCGGCGAAGCTGTTCGTCTGCCGGACGAAGGACGATGGGTGCGCGCGGAAGATCCTCGGGGCCGTCGCCTATCGCGCGTATCGCCGCCGGCTGACGCTGGCCGAGCTCGACGAGCTGATGGTGTTCTACCATCGGGGCGGGGATCGCGCGTCGTTCAACGCCGGCATCGAGTTCGCGCTGCGGCGGATTCTCGCCAGCCCGTCGTTCGTCTTCCGTCCTGAACATGAACCTCCGAACCTGAACCCCGGAACGACGTACAGGGTCTCCGCCTACGAGCTGGCGTCGCGACTGTCGTTCTTCCTGTGGAGCAGCATTCCGGACGACGAGCTGCTGCGCCTGGCGGCCAACGAGACGCTGTCGAAGCCGGAAGTGCTGAAGGCGCAGGTGCGGCGCATGATCGCGGACAGAAAGTCCGCGGCGCTCGTCGAGAACTTCGCCGGCCAGTGGCTGCAGCTGCGAAATCTCAAGGGCATCGTCCCGAATCCGGAGACGTACCCGGACTTCGACGACAACCTGCGGCAGGCCTTCCGTACTGAAGCCGAGATGTTCTTCGCCGACGTCGTGCACGGCGACCGCGACGTGCTCGATCTGATGACGTCCGACCGCACGTTTGTGAACGAGCGGCTCGCGAAGCATTACGGCATCCCGGGCGTCTTCGGCGATTACTTCCGTCCCGTGCAGCTGAAAGACGACGCCCGCCGGGGACTCTTCGGCAAGGGCGCCGTGCTGATGGTGACGTCGCATGCGACGACGACGTCGCCGGTGCTGCGCGGCAAATGGATTCTCGACAACCTGCTCGGGTCGCCGCCGCCTCCGCCGCTGCCGAACGTGCCGGCGCTCAAGGAGCCCGCGCCGGGCGAGGCGCCGAAGACGATGCGCGCGCTGATGGAGCAGCACCGCGTCGATCCCGTGTGCGCCGGCTGCCACAAGAGCATGGACCCGCTGGGGTTCGCGCTGGAGAACTTCGACGTCGACGGCACGTGGCGGACGAAGAACGTCGGCGGCTACGCGCTCGATACGGCCGACACGCTGCCGGACGGCACGCGGATCGAGGGCGTGGTCGGGCTGCGGAACGCGCTGCTCAGGCGCCCCGACGTCTTCGTCCAGACGCTCACGGAAAAGCTGCTACTCTATGCCATCGGGCGGGGATTGACGCCCGAAGACATGCCGGCGGTGCGCGCCATCGTCAGGAACGCGCGCGCGAACGGCTATCGGTTCTCGTCGCTCGTGGAAGGGATTGTGTCGAGCGCGGCCTTCACGATGCGCGAGAAGGAAGCTCCGGAGAACTGACCATGTTCATCACGAGGCTCGCGATCCCACGGCGCACGTTTCTTCGCGGTGTCGGCGCCTCGCTGGCGCTTCCGCTGCTCGACGGCATGATCCCGGCGCTGACGGCGGCGCCCGCGCGTCCGATGCGCACCGGCTTCATGTACATCCCGCACGGCGCGGACATGCCGTCGTGGACGCCCGCGGCCGCCGGCACCGGCTTCGAGCTCTCGCCGACGCTGAAGCGGCTCGAGCCCCTTCGCGATCGGCTCGTGATCGTCAGCAATCTGAAACGCGCCGGCGGCGTCGCCGAGATGCACGCCGCGGCGGCGTCCGGGTGGCTGAGCGGCGCGGTGCCGAAGCACACCGAAGGGCAGGACTACCGCATCGGGACGACGATCGATCAGGTGCTGGCGGCGAAGATCGGCCAGCAGTCGCAGTTTCCGTCGATCGAGTTCGCGACCGAAGACTACACGGGATACGTCGGCGGCTGCACGCCGGGCTACAGCTGCGCGTATCAGAACACCATCTCGTGGGCGACGCCGACGACCCCGCTGCCGATGGAAATCAATCCGCGGACGGCGTTCGAGCGGCTGTTCGGCGACGGCGGGTCGGACGAGAGCCGGCGCCGCATCGCGCGTGAAGACCGGAGCATCCTCGACTCGATCGCCGGCGAAGCGAAGGGCCTGGAGCGCGGGCTCGCGCCGCAGGATCGCGCGCGGCTGACCGACTACCTCGATCACCTCCGCGAGATCGAACGGCGCATTCAGAAGAGCGAAACCCGGCACGCGACCGATCTGGCCGTCATCGACAAGCCGCTCGGGATTCCCGACTCGTTCGAGGAGCACACGGCGCTGATGTTCGATCTGCTCGCGATGGCGCTCCAGACCGACCAGACGCGCGTGTTCACGTTCATGATGTCGCGCGAGGGGAGCCAGCGGACGTTCGGGGAAATCGAGGTCGCCGATCCGTGGCACGTCGTGTCGCATCACGGCGACCAGCCGGAGAAGGTCGCGCGCGCGGCGAAGATCAACGTGCTGTGCGTCGGCATGTTCGCGAAGTTCATCGAGAAGCTGAAAAGCACGCCGGACGGCGACGGCTCGCTGCTCGATCATTCGCTGATGTTCTACGGCAGCGGCATGGGCAACTCGAACGTGCACGCCACCGATCCGCTGCCGATGCTGGTGATGGGCGGCGCCAACGTGCTCAAGGGCAACCGCCACATCGTCCTGCCGCCGAAGACCGAGATCGGCAACCTGTGGCTGTCGGTCGCCAACCGGTTCGAGGTGCCGATGGAGACGTTCGGCGAGAGCAACGGCCGCGTCGATCTGTTCTGATGTCTGCCGGCGCCCTCCGCCCTGAAAGGGCCGCTCTACTCATCCCGTTGTTTGCCGTCGCCCTGGCCGCGTCCGACGGCACGACCGATCTGCACCGTGCGATCAGCGTCGACGCGCCGGCGGAGAAGGTCGAGGCGCTGATCAAGGCCGGCGCCGACGTCAACGCCAAGAACCGCTACGGCGTCACGCCGCTGTCGCTCGCCGCCGGCGGCGGCGACGCGCGCATCCTCAGGCTCCTCCTCGAGGCCGGCGCCAGCCTGAAAGCCGCGGACGCGTCGCTGTCCGACGGCCGCACGCTGCTGATGCTGGCGGCGCGGACGGGCCGCGTCGACGCGATACGCCTCCTCGTCGACAAGGGCGCGAACGTCAACGCCGCGGAGACGCGGACCGGATCGACGGCGCTGATGTGGGCCGCGGCTGAGAACCGGGCGGAGGCCGTCCGTGCGCTCGTGAGCGCGGGCGCCGACGTCAACGCGCGGTCGAAGGTCACGGCGTATCCGCACACGCCGCCCGGCGTCATCGGCGACGCGCTCGAGGAAGGCTATTCCTACGTCGGGCAGACCGTGCTCCCACGTGGAGGCTGGACGGCGCTGATGTACGCCGCGCGGCAGGGCGCCCTCGATGCGGCGCGCGCGCTGGCCGAAAGCGGCGCGGACCTCCGGAGTGCGGACCCCGATGGCACGCCGGCGCTGACGTTCGCGATCATCAACGGCCACTACGATCTCGCGGCGCTGTTGATTGAGAAAGGCGCGGACGTCAACCAGCCCGATCGCACGGGCGCGACGCCGCTCTATTCCGCGGTCGACATGCACACGCTTGTGACGTCATTCGGCCGGCCGGAGCTGCCGCGGGCGATCACGGAGGGCAGCGTGCCGATGGCGAAGACGCTGCTCGCGCACGGCGCGAATCCCGATCGGACGCTGAAGACGCGCGTGCTGAAGCGCACGTACCAGGCCGGCGACGGACGGCTCGTGGAGGGGTCGACGGCGCTGATGCGCGCGGCGAAGGCGAACGACGCCGTCATGATGCGCGTGCTCGTCGACGCCGGCGCCGACCTCAATCATCAGAATGCGATCGGCGAGACGGCGATGCATCTCGCGGTCAACGCGCCGAAGACGGTCCGCTTCCTCGCCGACGAGGGCGCGTCGCCCTGGATGAAGAATGCGCGCGGCCTCACGCCGCTCGAGGCGCTGCTCAAGACGCCGAACCCCAACGCCGAATCCATCGCGATCCTCCGCGAACTCACCGGCGACTACACGACGCCGGCCGCACCCGAAGCGCCCGCCGGCCGCCGGCGCTGATTCGATTCGTCCGTCGTGTCGCGGGTAGGACGGGCCTTCAGGCCCGTCGCTTGCACGGCGCCGCGCCATGTCCAACTTTCCCGGACGGCCACGACGTCTCGATGGCGTTCCGTATGTCGGCTATCAGCGATATTTCGCAACGACTTGCACGTCGTTCAGACGGCGGGCGTTCGACGAAGAGTGGGCCGTAACTCTCGTTACCGGTCAATTACGGCAGAATGCCGCGCGTTTCGATTTCTCAGTTCTTGCGTACTGCGTGATGCCCGATCACGTGCATCTGTTCGTGTCCGCGGAATCAGAACGCGCCGACTTCGTGGCCTTCATGAAGCGGTTCAAGCAGATGACGGGATTCGCATATAAGAAACACACGACCGACGCGCTCTGGCAGCCGGGGTATCACGAACGCGTTCTTCGCGATGACGAAGCGGGTGAAGCGGTCGCGCGCTACATCCTCGCCAACCCCGTCCGCGCAGGATTAGCTACGCAGCTGGGCGAATATCCACATGCAGGCTCGGACGTATATACGCTGGAAGAACTGCTGACGGCCTGGGAAGCCTGGCAGGCCTGAAGGCCTGCACTACGACGGGAGACAGGCCTGAAGGCCTGCACTACGACGGGAGACAGGCCTGAAGGCCTGTACTACGACCGGAGACAGGCCTGAAGGCCTGTACTACGACTGGCAGACAGGCCTGAAGGCCTGTACTACCGTCGTGGGAAATCCGGTTTGGTCTCGCGGGCGATTTCGAGGGCGACGGGATCGCGTGTGGTGAGGACGTCGGCGATTCGCGTGTAGACGCGCGTCTTGAG
>DATNBT010000115.1:0-4889 GCA_035571855.1 Vicinamibacterales bacterium | reverse complement strand
TCGACGGCCCGACCAGCCGCGACTACGAGTTCACCAACTGGCCGGCGGTCGATCGCTTCGTCGCGTTCGCGGCATAGAGAGCGCGTGACGTGAGAGACGAGGGCTCTGTGTCCCTCGTCTCCGTTCTTCCTCTGTGCCTCTGTGGCTTCGTACGTGAGCGGCGGCTTCGTACGTGAGTCGCGGCTTCGCCTTAAGGATTGACGCCGCCGTTCGGGCCGGCTTCCGCGCGGCGCCTGTCTTCGGCGCGCGAGCCGCTGAGGAGATTGCGCATCGCGTAGTTCCCCTCGTGGCAGGCGTACTCGTAGAACCCGTAGGTGTCTTCGCGCGGGATCGGAATCCGGATCGTGAACGGGGCCGTGTAGACCTTCGAGTCGTTGATCGTCATCCGATAGTCGAGCGTGTTCGCGTCCGCGAGCGTGAACTTCTCGATCAGCACGCCGGCATCCGACAGCGGCTGGCCGTTCACGGCCGACTCGGGCTTGATGTTCCGCGTTTCGACGACGAGGACGTCGCCTTCCCAGTGGCCGACGGAGTTGCCCATCCACATCTTGATCTTCGATCCGACGTTCTTCCGTCCGTCGGTCGGGATGACGCGCGTCTCGTGGATCATCTCGTTGCTGAACGCGATCCAGCCCGGGCCCTGCACGATGCGGCTGCCCGAGTTGTAGATCTTCGGCGTGATCGACTGGAGCACGCCCGTGCTGATGCAGCGATCGTAGTTGCTGCGGTCGGCCGTCCAGTCGGCTTCGACGCCGTTCAACTGCCAGCGCCGGCCGGCCTGCGCCTGCTGGCGCGCCGCGGCCGCGGCCTGAGCGGCGGACGTGAGTTCGGGAATGCGTCCGTCCGGCGGGTCGATGACGTACGACGACACGTGGCTGACGCCTCTGCTGCGCTCGAGCCAGTGCGGCGGCGGCGAGACGGCGCCGCCGACCGTGCCGAACTTCGCCTCGAACTCTTCGCCGCGCTCGAGCGTGAAGCTGAAATCGTTGTCCTGCGCCACGAGCGTGTCGCGCTGTGTCGCGCGCTGCTTGAACTCGTCGTCGCTCAGCCGGTAGCGCGTGCCGACCGACTGCGCGCGCTGCATCGGAACGCCCTGCAGATCGTTGGCGTTGTAGATGCCCTGCAGGTTCGGCTCGCCCCACGGCGTCTTCGGCACTTTGTAGCTGCCGAGCGCGGGGACCTTGCCGTCGGGCGTCATCACGCCGGGCGAGTCGACCTTGCCCTGTGCGGACACGCCGATGGTGGCCAGAAATGCGGCGCCGGCCAGCGCCGGCAGGGTTCGACGCATGACATGTTTCATGCGCCCAAGTCTACCCCGACGGCACCGCACTTGCTCCTGCGGACTTCGCACACAGCACGTCTCCTGGAGCGGAGCGCTTCGGCGTTTCAGTTGTGTACGCCCTATGTCAGTTCTGTTGAACGACGCACGGTTTGGCACGCGCGCGGTGCCGCGTCGCGGTGTGAGCCGCGGCCTGTGGATCAGTGTCGCTGCGCACGCGACGATCGCCGGCGTGCTGACGACCATCGTCCCGGCTCGCGCGTCGGAGAACTCGTCGGCGCCGCGACCGCATGCGATCGGCGTGTTCGTCCTGGCGGCTGCCGCACCGATCGCGTTGCCGCCGGTTCCTGTCGCCGCGCCGCGTCTTCCTGCGCCACGGCCGCTGCCGCCCGTACGTACCGCGCCGATCGTGGAGGTGCACACGCCCGCGGCCGTCGCGCCGATCGCGACCAGGTCCGTCGAAGTTGCGGCCGTAGCGCTCACGCCAGCCGCCGTCCCCGCATTCGAACGGCACGTTGAGCCTGCGCTGCCCGTCCGTCCGCCCGAGACGGGACTTTTCGAGCGGACGAACGGCCCGCGAACCACTCAGGCCGCTGCGTCCGTGACGACCGGCGGATTCGGAAACGCCGCGCCCTCTCAGCGCGCCGGCGCGAGCGCCAGCGACGAAGTGCGGACCGCCGGGTTCGATCGTCGCGCCAGTGCGCGCGTGCAATCTTCAGCCGCGCTCGCGCCGCCGCCGATCGATCGGCCGGTCGAGATCCTGTTCAAGCCGTCGCCGGAGTACACGGACGAGGCGCGAAACGCCCGCATCGAGGGGACCGTGACGCTCGATCTCGAGTTCACCGCCGCCGGCGAAGTCCGCGTGCTGCGCGTCGTGAGCGGGCTCGGCCACGGCCTCGATGAAGCGGCCGAACGGGCGGCGAGCCGCATCAGGTTCAAGCCCGCGCAGTCGGACGGCAGGGCCGTCGTGTCGCGGGCGACGGTGTACATCACGTTCCGCTTGTCCTAGAGGCATACATGCGAATCGCGCGTCTTCCCTTACTGCTCCTGTCCCTCGCGCTCACGGCATCGTCCGTGATCCACGCGCAGGAGGCGGACGAGATCATCGACCGCATGGTCGACGCGGAACGCGTGGTGCTCGATCGCGTGAAGACATCCCGGCCGCTGATGGAGACCTACATCCAGAACCTCGCGCCCGACGACGCGCGCGGATGGATCCCGACCGACGACAACTACTTCCTCGGCCAGTTTCACTACGGCGACACGCCGGCGCTGCGCCCGCTCGGCCGGCGCGAGCCGAAGAAGCTGATGGTGCGCGTCCTGGGCTCGAGCACGCCCGATCTCGGGGACGCCTTCGCCACGATGGTGACGCCGGACTGGCGGCTGCTCGAACGGAAGCGATACCAGTTCAAATACATCCGGCGGGAGTTCCTCGGCGAATCGCGCTGCTTCGTGTTCGACGTGAAGCCGCTGCATGAGAACGCCAGGGACGCCTTCGTCGGCAGGATCTGGATCGAGGATCGCGACTTCACGCTCGTCCGCTTCAACGGCATCAATCACAGGACGGACCAGACGCTGTCGAGCCTGTTCAAGCAGTCGCTGTCGCTGCACGTCGACGGCTGGCGCGTGAACGTCTCGCCGGCCGTGTGGGTGCCGTCCTATCTGTACTCGGAAGAAACGGATTTGAGCGGCGCGACGTCATCGTCATCACAGCGCCGCGCGCGGTTCAAGAGCCAGACGCGCATCTGGGGATACCAGGCGCAGGGCGCGGACTCCGCCGGCTCGCTGACGACGATAAGGATCGACGAGCCCAACGTCGCCGACGCCAGCGACGCGGCCGCGCAGCTGTCGCCGGTCCTCAGCCAGCGTCGATGGGAACAGGAAGCCGAGGCGAACGTGCTCGAACGGCTCGAGTCCGCCGGACTGCTCGCGCCGGCCGGCGAGGCGGACACGATTCTCGAGACCGTCCTCAACAACCTCGTCGTCACCAACGCGCTGAACTTCGACCGCCCGCTGCACTGCCGGATTCTGCTGACGTCGCCGCTCGAGTCGTTCACCGTCGGCCGCACGATCGTGCTCAGCCGCGGGCTGATCGACGTGCTCCCCGACGAAGCCAGCCTCGCGACCATGCTGGCGCACGAGTTGAGCCATGTGGTGCTCGGCCACCCGCTGATCGACACGAAGTTCGCCTTCGCCGATCGGCTGATGATTGCCGACGGCGAGCTGCTGCAGACGCTGCAGTTCCACCGCACGCCGCAGGAGGAGGCCGCGGCCGACGACAAAGTCATCGAGCTGCTCGGCAAGTCGCCGTACCGCGACAAGCTCGCGGACGCGGGCCTGTTCCTCCGCACGGTCGCGGACCGGGCGAAGCAGCTGCCGCATCTCATCCACCCGCATATCGGCGATTACGTCGCGGCCAACGGCCAGACGCGGCTCGCGGAGCTGATGCAGAAAGCGCCCGCGCTGATGCCGGACAACCTCGATCAGATCGCCGCGCTGCAGCTCGGCGCGCGGCTGGTCGTCGATCCCTGGAGCGGGAAGCTCGCGATCGATCGCACTCCTGCGGTTCCGTTGACATCGGTGCGCGAGAAGGTGCCGTTTGCCGTGACTCCCCTCATGCCGGTGATCAGGTACGCGGGTGCTCCGGATATCAGGCTAGAATCCCCGAAGTCTGGAGGACCCGATGAAGTTGAGAACACTCGTGCTCGCGGCCGCGCTCTGCACGCTGCTGCCGGCCAGCGCCGCCCTTAACGCCCAGGAACCCGTCGTCGGCGTGAAGGATCCCGAGGCGCTGTTCAAGGACAAGGACCCGAAGCTCAATCGCAACAAGCAGGCGGCGCTGCACATCGAGCGCGAGCTGCTGCAGTGCGGACAGTGGGATCGCGCGGGCGAATGGCTCACCGACGCGTATCACCAGCACAACCCGAACGCCGCGTCGGGCCTCAAGGGCGTGATCGTCTTCTTCACGCAGGTGCTGAAGGTGAAGCGCACCGACAAGTGCGACAAGCTGACGGCCGCGGTCGTGGCCGTGATGGCCGACGGCGACTACGTGACGGTGCTCACGCCGCGGAAGTATCCGGATCCGCGGACGAAGGGCAAGGACTACTACACGTCGTGGTTCGACACGTGGCGGTTCGTCGACGGCAAGGCCGACGAACACTGGGATCCGGCGACGATCACTCCGCCGGCGCCGGCGAAGTAGCTAGTCGGGAACGTACGCGATCATCATGCTCTTGAGCGCGTCGTAGGTGAATTTCGACGGGTCGCCGAAGTCGCTCTGATATTCCCTGAGCGGATTCCGTTTCACGGCGTCTTCGGGACCCAGTCCCATGTTCAGGTAGCCGATCATCGTCTTGAACAGCTTCTGATACATGTCGCGCTGCGCGACGATCTCTTTGCCCGTCATCACGCGGCCGGCCGAGGGAACCACGCGCGTGTCGGGCTTGACGATGTCGGCGAGATGTTCGACGGCGCGGACGCGCCCGCCGAGCCACGCGCCGTTCTTGTAGTCGAGCAGCGGCCACTCCTCCGCCGACACGACACCGCCCGCCGCGAGCACGTTCAACGACGGAACATGCACGTAGAGATCGCCGTCGGTGTGCGCGGCCGG
>DATNBT010000114.1:0-5717 GCA_035571855.1 Vicinamibacterales bacterium | reverse complement strand
GTCGGTCGAAGACGCGGCGCGCCGCCGCGACTTCCGCATCAACGCGATCCTCTGGGATCCGCTCACGGACGAGCATCTCGATCCGTTCGACGGCCGCGGTGATCTCGAGCGCCGGCTGCTCCGCGTCGTCGACCCGTCGACGTTCTGCGACGACAGCCTGCGCGCGCTGCGTGCGATTCAGTTCGCCGCGCGCTTCGGCTTCACGCTCGACGACGAGGCGAAGGCGCTGTGCCGGTCGATGCCGCTCGACGATCTGCCGGCGGAACGTATCTGGGGCGAAGTCGAAAAGCTGCTGCTCGCGCGCACGCCGTCCGCCGGCCTCGCGCTCGCACTCGACCTCGGCATCGTCGCCAAGCTGTGGCCCGAGATGAAGGCCATGGACGGCTGTCCGCAGGAGCCCGAGTGGCATCCCGAGGGCGACGTCTGGGTCCATACGCTGCAGGTCGTCGACCAGGCGCGCTCGCGCATCGACGATCTTCCCCGTCCGCAGCAGCTCGCGATGATGCTCGGCGCCGTCTGCCACGATCTCGGCAAGCCGGCGACGACGAAGTTCGCGGACGGGAGGATTCGGTCGCTCGATCACGAGGAACAGGGCGTGCCGCCGGCGACGGCGCTGCTCGATCGCCTGAACGTCCGCTCGATCGACGGTTACGACGTCCGCGGCCAGGTGCTCGGGTTGACGGCGCAGCATCTGAAGCCGGGCGCCTGGTACAAAGTTCGCGACGAAGTCGGCGACGGCGCGTTCCGCCGCCTGTCGGCGAAAGTCGATCTCGAACTGCTTGCGCGGCTCGCGAAGTCGGACTGTCTCGGCCGCGAGCCGGGCAAGTTCGACTGCACCGCGATGGACTGGTTCCTCGAACGCGCGCGCCGGCTCGGCGTCGAACACAGACCGCCCGGCCCGATCCTCCTCGGCCGGCATCTGCTCGAGCTCGGACTGAAACCCGGCCCGCGCGTCGGCGAGATTCTGAAGTCTGTCTACGAACAGCAGATGGACGGCACGGTGCAAACACTCGAGCAGGCGATCACAGCTGCCAAAGCACTCTTGTAGTACAGGCCTTCAGGCCTGTACGCGATCCGGGGCTCGCGACCGGTCGTGCGTTCACGCCGATGCTGCCTGCTCCCGTTCCCAATAGAACACCATCAGATCCGTTCCGACGGGCTTTGCGCCGAGCAAGCGCAGCATCATCGGCGCCGGCATGGGCTCGCTGTTCCAACGCGCATACCAGATGCGTTCGGCGAAATTGATGTGCGCGAGCGTATCGCTGACGGATTCAAAGCTGTTTCCCAGGTCACGCGCGAACTGTTCCGGCGTCAGCCCTTCGCACGCGTCGAACACACGCTCCTGCGCCCAATAGTGATAATCGAGCAGTTCGCTGAGGTGTCTGTGGTTCATGGGCCATTACAATCGCATATATGGCCCGATACACGATGGTCTACGGCGTTCGGCTCGTTCCGGAAGGATCCCTGAAGGACTTCACCGACTCGACGCTGACGCTCAAGGACGGCACCAGCGCGCACGTCACGCTGCACACGATCGACGGCACGATCCCGCAGCTCCGCCGCGCGATGGACAGAAGCCTGGACGCGTTCTTCGATTTACTGCCGGGAGCGGACGAGGACGATCGGGAGGATTTTGGCAATTAAGCATCTGGTCACTGTGGCATTTGATTGATTCATTCAAATGACCAGACGACCAGATGATCAAATGTCCAGATTCAAGAATCAGCCGTTGGCGTTGCGCCACTCCTCGAGCAGGCGCGCGGCGTTGCCGGCGACCGAACGCAGCGTCGGCGTCCAGCCGAGCGCGCGTGCGCGGGGACTGCGGACGACCTGATCGAGCGCCATCGCGTCGGCCGCCGGCCCCATCTTCGACCGCGCTTCCTCGATCGGCACGTACCGGACGTCGGGCTTGTGCGCGACGTGCGGCTTGATGGCCGCGATGATGTCGTTGACCCGCTCGTCGCCCTCGTCGTTGGCGTGGTAAATGCCTGACGCGTCAGGATTTCCGGCAAGCCGGACATACAGGTCCGCCAGGTCGCGGTCGTAGATCAGCGGCCAGTGGTTGTTGCCGTCGCCCACCACCCGCACCAGCCCGTTGCTCGCCATCTTCAGCAGATCCCCGACGATGCCGCCGCCGTTGCCGTAGACGACGCCGGGACGGACGACCATCGTGCGCAGCGTCGGCGTCGCGGCCTCGAGCACGAGCTGTTCGTGCGCGGGACGCCATGACGCGATCGCCGTCGGGTTGAGCGGCGCGTCTTCGTTGGCCGGATCCGGTGTCGGTCCGAGCACCCAGATGCCCGACGTGTAGACCATGAAGCGCTTCGCGGGTGTGGCCGGCGACGCGGTACGCGGACGCTTCGCCGCCGCGATGATCGCGTCGATCGCGATGCGATCGATCTCCGCGGTTTTTCCCGACGGCCGATCGTACGCGGTGTGGATGTAGCCGTCCTGCGCGTCGGCCGCGGCTTTGTACGACTCCGGCTCCGCGAGGTTGCCGACGATCGGATGTCCGCCGCGCTTGCCGATCCTCCGCGCCTTCTCGTTGTCGCGGACGAGCGCAGTGACTTCGTGGCCGGCTTTCACCAGCGCGTCGAGCACCGCGCCGCCGACATATCCGGTGGCGCCTGTGAGGAAGATCCGCATCGGGGGAGCGTATATCATAGCGCGGTCGTGGCCCGCGACACGCTGATCGACTTTTTCGACGACTTGTCGCGCGTGCGCGGCGACTTTCTCGTCTACGACGACGGCTTCCGCAGCCGCTCGTGGACGTACGCACAGACGACACGACGCGCGCGTGAACTCGCCGCGCGCTTCCACGATCTCGGCCTGCGGCACGGCGACGCCGTCGTTTTCTGGAGCGAAAACCGTCCGGAGTGGATTGCCGCGTTCTGGGCGTGCCTCCTCCGCGGTGTCGTGGTGGTGCCGATCGATTACCGCTCGTCGCAGGATTTTCTGCTGCGCGTCGCGCGGATTGTCGGCGCCAGGCTCATCCTCGTGGGACAGGAAGTGTCGCCGCCGAAAGAAACCGGCGGCGCGCCGATCTGGAAGCTGCATGAGCTCGAATGGACCGACGTCGACCAGGGGTCACTCGACCAAATCTCCATCACCCGCGACACCACGGCTGAGATCATCTTCACCTCAGGCGCAACCGCCGAGCCCAAGGGCGTCGTCATCACGCACGGGAACGTGCTCGCGAACATCGTCCCCGTCGAGCGCGAGGTCCTGAAGTACCGCAAGTACGCGCGGCCGTTCTCGCCGATCCGCTTTTTGAATCTGCTGCCGCTCAGCCACATGTTCGGCCAGGCGATGGCGACGTTCGTGCCGCCGATGCTCGGCGGCGCCGTCGTCTTCATGCGCGGCTACAACCCGCTCGACATCGTCACGCAGGTGAAGAAGCGGCGGATCTCGGTCGTCGTCTCGGTGCCGAAGATCCTCGACGTGCTGCGCGAGCACGTGCTGCGCGTCGCCCCCGAGTCGGCGACGCCGAGTCCGAAGCGCCACTGGGTCCGGCGCTGGTGGCACTTCCGGAGAATCCACCGGCTGTTCGGCCTGAAGTTCTGGGCGTTCGTCGTCGGCGCGGCGCCGCTCGACGCGTCGCTCGAAGCCTGGTGGGGCGAACTGGGATTCGTCGTCGTCCAGGGCTACGGCCTGACGGAAACGGCGCCGATCGTCAGCCTGAATCATCCCTTCGGGACGAAGAAAGGCTCGGTCGGCAAGGCCATGGCGGGCGTCGACGTGAAGATCGCGCCCGACGGCGAGATCCTCGTGCGCGGCGAGAACGTCACCAAGGGCTACTTCAACGCGGCGGAGGAAACGGCGAAGGCGTTCGAGGACGGCTGGTTCCACACCGGCGACATCGGCGAGATCGGCCCGGGCGGCGAGCTCTTCATCCGGGGACGCAAGAAAGAAATGATCGTCACGCCGGAGGGACTCAACGTCTTCCCCGAAGACGTCGAGCGCGTTCTGAACGACATGCCGGGCGTGAAAGACTCCGCAGTGGTCGGCGACGACCGCGTGCACGCCGTGCTCGTCCTCGAACCGGGCACGGACGTCGACGCCGTCGTCCGCGCCGCCAACGCGAAGCTCGACGATCATCAGCGGATTCGGCGCGCGCTCGTCTGGCCCGAGCGTGAGCTGCCGCGCACCGACGGCACGCGCAAGCTCAAACGCGCGGCGATTCGCGACTGGGTCTTCAGCGGAGGGACAAACGTCGCGGCCGGCAAGCCGAGCGATCCGGTCGCGGCGCTTCTCGCGAAGTACTCAGGACGCGGCGATCTCGCGCCGACGACGACGATCGAAGAGCTGGGACTGAGCTCGCTCGAGCGCGTCGAGCTGATGGTCGCGCTCGAAGACGCGTTCCACACGCACCTGGACGAAGGCGCCTTCGCGAACGCGCGCGACCTCACCGATCTCCGCTCGGTCGTCGAACGCGCGGCGACGACGGAGGCGACTCCGCCCGAGCCGGTCGCCTTTCCGACGTGGAATCGATCCGCGCCGGCGCGCGCGCTGCGAAACGCGAGCCTGGCGACGTGGCTGCTGCCGCTCGGCCGCCTGTTCGCGTGGCTCACCGTCGGCGGCCGGGAAGATCTCGCGAAGGTGCGCGGTCCGGTGATCTTCGCCGCGAATCACCAGAGCCACATGGACACGCCGGTGATTCTGACGGCGCTGCCGGCGCGTTTCCGCTATCGGACGGCGACGGCGATGGCGAAGGAGTTCTTCAAGGCCCACTTCTTTCCGGAGCAGTACGGACGCGCGGCGTGGTTCACCAACAGCCTGAACTACTACCTCGCGGCCCTGATGTTCAACGCGTTCCCGCTGCCTCAGCGCGAAGCGGGCGCACGGCAGACGCTGCAGTACATCGGCGATCTCATCGCGAACGACTGGTCGGTGCTGATTTTTCCCGAAGGCAAACGATCGGATGCCGGCGAGATCAACCGCTTCATGCCCGGCGTCGGCATGATTGCGTCGCGCCTCGGCGTCCCGGTCGTTCCCGTGCGAATTGTCGGGCTCGACAAGGTCCTCCACCACACGTGGCGGATGGCGCGGCCCGGCCGGGTTCGCGTCATCTTCGGCAAACCTCTGCATCTGACGGGCGACGACTACGAAGCGCTCGCAAGACAGGTCGAAACCGCGGTACGGGATTTGGATTAAACGTCTCCCGGAGCTGGACTGTCTATAGAGAGAGACAGCTTGGGAGGGCTTATGAAGAGTCTTGCCGCAGCCACTGTTCTCGCAGCCTCGATGCTGGCCGCCGCGTGCGGCGCGGCCTACGGGCGTGTCTATGTCAGGACCGGCCCGCCGCCGGTCCGGGCCGAAGTCGTGGGCGTCGCGCCGGGGGCTGGGTACGTCTGGGTGCCCGGCTATTACCGCTACGACGGCGGAAGCTACGTCTGGGTCGGCGGACGCTGGGACCGCCCGCCGCGCCGGAACGCGCGCTGGGAGCGGGGCCATTGGGAACGCGACCGCCGCGGGTGGTATTACGTCGAAGGACACTGGCGCTGATTCGAATTGGGGCATCTGGTCATCTGGTCATCTGGTCATTTGGTCATCTGGTCATCTGGTCATCTGGTCATTTGGTCAATCAAATGCCGAAATGACCAGATGCCAAATTGTCCAAATTCACCATCCTTGTGTCAGACTATTAGCGGAAAGGACTGCTAGACAATTTGAGCAAGGACGACCTGATCGACATGCAAGGCACCGTAGTGGCGGTG
>DATNBT010000113.1:0-4560 GCA_035571855.1 Vicinamibacterales bacterium | reverse complement strand
TGCGCCGCCAACAACATAGGGCCGGAGACCGTACTCCGCGAGCCTTCGCGGCATCGCGACGACCACGTTTCCTGTAAGCGTCGTTACACCGCTGTCGGTCACCAGAAACGCTTCGGAGCCGTTGAAGAACTTCGACGTGTGGCCCCAGTCCGCCTCGAGCCCGAAGATCTCACCCAGCCATAACCCGCTGACGCCGAACGCGGCGTGTCCATAGTTCGCCGCAGGCAGCGTCGTCTGACGAGTAAACAGGAACGTCGTCTCGCCGCCGTACGTCCCGGCGACGAACGGCTTCAGCTGCCACTCGGCCCGCGCGGACCCCGGCGCGCTCAGGAGCACGATGGCGGCCGCGCCGAGCACCCACCGCAAACTACTTCACCACCAGCCCGAGGAAGATCTTCGCGAACGGCGACACCGTGACGTCGCCCGCGACGAGCGACGCCGGCTTGGCCAGGCCGTCGCTGTTGGCGAGCAGAATCAGCGTGACGTTGCGATTGGGCAGCGTGATCACCAGCGACGAAGAGACCGCCGGGCTGATGCCGTACTGCCAGACCACGGGTTCGCCGTTGTAGCTCTGCACGAACCAGCCCATGCCGTGCGGCAGCGGCAGGCCGTCCGCGTTGACCGGGTTGCTCCACGCCGCGGCGAGCGTGTCGTGGCGGAGCAGCAGGCCCTGTTTGAGCGCGAGATCGAATTTCGCGAAGTCGTAGACGGTCGAGATGAGGCCGGACGCGGCGCCGAGCGTCTTGACGGTGTACGAGGTGACGGTCGCCGTGTTCTGCGCGCTGACGGCGTACGGCGTCGGCAGGCGGAACAGGATCGACCGGTAGCGCGCGGCGTCGGCGGGCGAGGCAACGTCCGAGTTCTTCAGTTCGGGAAGCGGCGCGTCGGGGCCGGGCACCGAATCCATCATCCCGAGGCGCTGGAGTGTCTTCGTGAACGCCTGGCGGAAGGTGAGGCCCTGACACGTCTCGATGACGAACTTCAGGTTCTCGAGCCGCTGCAGGTTGTACGTGAACGCGAGACCGCCCGCCGTGGGCGTCGTCTGTGTCAGTACCTGTCCGACGGTGGCCGCCGCGTCGGGACTGCTCGGCGAGTAATTGCCGATCGGGGAAGTCAGCGTCGTCGTGCCCTGATCGACGCACTGCAGCACCATCGCGGTCGTCACGAGCTGCGTCAGGCCGTCGAATTGGAAGGGCGTGTCGTTCTTCATCGGATCGACCGACGCGATGTCGCGCGCGCCGAACGCGGCGGCCCATTCGGTCGACGTGTCGCCGACGATCGCCGCGGCCATGCCGGGAATGCCGGCCTGAATGCGGAGGATGTCGAGGTAGGCGCCCATCGTGGCAAAGAACTGATCGCGCGTCGGCGGCAGGGCTCGTTGGGCAGAAACCGCCGAGCCCGCCACGATGGCGGCCACGACCAGCAGGGCTTTCAGGCGCACCTCACGTTTATATCATTTCGAGCCTCAACCACGGCTGTATACTCCCGGGAACCGCTATGAAGAAACTGCTGAGTTTACTTACGGTTGTGGCGATCGCGACGGTTACGGCCGGGGTCGCGGTGTCGGCGCAGTGGGATCCGTTTCCGATGAAAAACGTCCCGCGTTTGCCGGACGGAAAAGTCGATCTGAAAGCCCCCGCGCGACGCATGGCGGACGGTCATCCCGATCTGCAGGGCTTCTGGATGCCGGTGCCGTTGACGAAGTTCCTGCTCAACCTCGCGGCCGACATGAAACCGGACGAGATTCCGCTGACGGCGTGGGGCCGCGCGCTCTACCAGGAGCGCATCGACAACAACGGCAAGGATCATCCCGGGGTGCGCTGCCTGCCGTCGGGGATTCCCGAGAAGGACAATATTCCGGACGGCCTGAAGGTCGTGCAGACGCCGGACCTCGTCATCTTCCTGCACGACTCGCGCACGATCTTCCGGCAGATCTTCACCGACGGCCGTTCGCTGCCGAAGGATCCGCAGCCGACGTGGCAGGGCTACTCGGTCGGCAGATGGGACGGCGACACGTTCGTCGTCGACACGATCGGGCAGAACGGCAAGACGTGGCTCGACATGCGCGGGCTGCCCGGCACCGAGTCGCTCCACGTCGTCGAACGCTTCCATCGCCCGACGATCGGACACATGGACGTCAAGGTGACGATCGAGGATCCGAAGGCGTACACCCGTGCGTGGGACGTGAACATGGCGTGGACGCTGATTCCTGATACGGATCTGATCGAGAGCATCTGCGAGGAGAATTCCAAAGATCTGCCTCACATGGTTGGGAAATAGGCGGGATAGGCAGGAGGCGCGGGAAAGGCAGGAAGGCAGGATTGCAGAATGGCAGGATTTATCGCCGGATTGATCGTCGCGATCCTTGCTGCCGCGCCGCAATGGACCCCAGCGCGCACTTCCTGGGGTGACCCGGACCTTCGCGGCACGTACAGCAACGACAACGAGTACGCGATGCCGCTCGAGCGGCCGGAAGAATTCGCCGGCAAGCGCATGAGCGATCTCACGCCGGCCGAGCTCGCGGACATCCGCCGCAGGGCAACCGGGCGCATGATCGCGGCGCTGCCCGGCGGCGACGTGCGCGGGCCGGACAGCTGGTGGCTGCAGAACCTGGACCTCACGAAGCGCAGCCGCCCGTGGGCGGTGATCGATCCGCCCGACGGAAGAATTCCGCCGCTTACGCCCGCCGGCGCGGCGCGCGCGACGGCGCGCGTCCGCAGCAGCTTCGTCGGCGGTCCGTTCGACAGCCCTGAGGACTTCAACTTCCTCGAGCGCTGCATCACCAAGAGCGTGCCCGGCGCGATGATCCCGTCGATGTACAGCAACAACTACGAGATCATCCAGGCGCCGGGCCTCGTCACGATCCGCTACGAGCTGCTGCACGAGCAGCGGATCATCCCGCTCGACGGCCGTCCGCACATCGGGCCGAGGATCCGCCAGCACCTCGGCGACTCGCGCGGACACTTCGAAGGCACGACGCTCGTCGTCGAGACGACGAACTTCAAGCAGGCGTCGGCGTACAGGAATTCCGACGCGTCGACGCTGCGCGTCGTCGAGCGCTTCACGCCGAAATCCCACGAGATCCTCGAGTGGACCGCGACCATCGAGGATCCGCACACGTGGACGCGGCCGTGGACGCTCGCGCAGGATCTGACGCGCGACAAGGGCGGCCTGCTGTTCTACGAGTGTCACGAGAACAACTACGGCATGCGCAACATCCTTCAGGGCGCTCGCGCAAACGACGGCAGGTAGGGCGGGACGGGAACGACATCCACGGGAATACGCACGTCCAGTTCGATCGGACCGTCGGTCCGCACCGGATCGTCAACGCCGGCAGCGTCGGCATGCCGTTCGCGCCGCCCGCCGGCGCGCACTGGCTGCTGATCCGCACGGCGAACGGCGCTATCGAGTTCCGGCAGACGTCCTATCGCTCGTCCGACTCGTCTTCGGGCGCGCTCGGCTGATCCAGCGCGCTGCTCCATTCGCTCGTGACGGCCGTGGTCGCGGCGGCGGGATTGGCGGGCAGCGGCGCCTGTTCCTTCGCCGGTTTCGCGACCGGCGCCGCCGACACGCCTGCGCCCGGAGAATCCGTGCGCGACACTTCGGCCTTAACGTCCAGGTCCGAGGGGCCGCCCGCCGGCTTGTCTCCTGCGGCGACTGGCGGACTGGGGGGCTGGTTCCATTTCCCGGTTTCGACATCGTGAGACATGGCGCTTCCTTCTCACCGGCAGAAGGGAGCAACGCGCGTTCCATTCGACACACAACTCGTCGGTGCGTTCGGGCCGGCGCTAGAATGGCCCGCATGCGCAAGCTCTTCATCGCCTCCACGCTCGTGCTGACGGCGGCGTTTCCTCTTGCGGCGCAATGGCCGGCCGAGAAGATCGACCTCGACGCCATCTACCGCATTAAAGATGAGGGCCTGCAGCGGTCGCAGGTGATGGAGATGGCGAGCTATCTCAGCGACGTCTACGGACCGCGTCTCACCGGCTCGCCGGAGATCAAAGAAGCCGCCGACTGGACGCAGAAGAAGATGAAGTCCTGGGGGCTGTCCAACGTCCACACCGAAGCGTGGAACTTCGGCCGCGGCTGGAACAACGAGCGCGTGTTCGCGATGGCGCTGACGCCGCGCGCGTATCCGCTCATCGCGTATCCCAAGGCGTGGACGCCCGGCACGAACGGCGCGGTGACCGGCGACGCGATCATCGCCGTCATCAATCAGGAGAAAGATTTCGACACCTTCCGCGGCAGGCTGCGCGGCAAGTTCGTCCTCGGCGTGCCGATGCGCGACGTGAACGCGCATTTCACGCCGGACGGCCGTCGCTTCACCGACGCCGAGCTCGCCGATCTCTCGAAGCAGCCGCCGGCCGCAGGCCGCGGCCGGGGCAATGCGCAGGCCGCTCAGGCGGCGCAGGACTTCAGTAAGAAGAAGTGGCAGTTCTTCATCGACGAAGGCGTGATTGCCGTGCTCGACTTCAGCCGCGGCGACGACGGGACGGTGTTCGTGCAGAGCGGCGGCCCGCGCGATCCGAAAGAGCCGCCGGTGGCGCCGCAGGTGACGCT
>DATNBT010000112.1:0-3146 GCA_035571855.1 Vicinamibacterales bacterium | reverse complement strand
GAGATACCAGCTGGTTGGCGGACCGGACTGGGTCTACGAGGATCGTTACAGCATCCACGCGAAGGCCGCCGGCGATGCGACGCGCGAGCAGATGATGAAGATGGTGCAGACGCTGCTTGCGGAACGGTTCAAGCTGAGCGTCCATCGCGACACACGCGAGATGCCGATCTACCTGTTGACGGTCGCGAAGGGCGGCATCAGGGCGCCGCGATCGGTGGACGGCGCGTGCGTGCAGTTCGACCCGCGCAATCCGCCGCGCCCCGGCGCGCCGAGGCAGCCGTTCTGCGGCAACAACCTGACGCGTGTGAATTCGTGGATCGCGACCGCCATCGACATGGACGCCGCGGCCGGCGCGCTTGTCGGCGTCCTCGGGCGGAAAGTGATCAACCGTACCGGGATCGAAGGCAGGTTCGACATCGACGTCCAGTGGACGCCCGATCAGGCGAGCGACGGTGCGGCCGCGTCAAACGCCGACGCGGCGCCGTCGCTCTTTACCGTGCTTCAAGAACAGCTGGGGCTGAAGGTCGAATCAAGCAGAGGGCCGGTCGACGTGCTCGTGATCGATCACGTCGAACGGCCGACTGATGACTAGTGTTTCTTTGCCTGTTCGATCGCGAACGTCTTCAGCGCCGGACTCGTGAGGCCGAGCGCCGTCGCTTCTTCCGTCGCCTTGTCGACGTCCCACTTGTCGACGGCAATCCGCTTGATCATCCAGAGCGCGGCCGCGCGATTGGCGCTCGCGCAGTGAATGAAGGCCGGTTGGTTCGCCTTGTCCGTGATCGCCTTCAGGAAGTTGTCGACGAGCGCCGGATCCGGGGACTGCGCGTTGAACGGCAGGTGGACGTACGTGATTCCCGCCGCCTTCGCGGCCGCGACCTCCGCGTCGGCATCGAAGCCGTTTTCGCCGACGGTCCGCAGGTTGATCACCGAGTTGTAGCCCATGCTCTTGATCCCGGCGAGCGCGGCCGGTGATGTCGCGCCTGCGCACGCGACGGTCGTCTCGACTTTCGCGAAGTTGACGACACCGGGGATCGACGCTTTGGTCACGGCCGGCGTCTGCGCGGCCGCCGCCGTCGCACTCAACGCGAATGCGACAGCGGCTGCGAATGTACGCGACTTCATCTGCGAGCTCCTACAGCGCGGTGGTCAGCGTGAACCCGTGCTCCTGCGCGCGGTTCACGGCGACGATGCCCGCGGCCACCATGTGTGAGTTGGGAATCAGATTCGCCGTCAGCTCCTTGTAGACCGCGTCGGCCGTGCTGCTGGTGGCCATCGCGAGCTGCGCGGCGAAGAACTGCGTCGCGACCTTGCAGACGGCGTACTGAATGCCGCGCGGCGCCAGGTCGGGGATCGTCGTGCCGAGGTTCGGCAGATCGAGCGGCTGGTAACCGCTGGCCGCGTACACGTTGACCGTGGCGCGGGTCTTCGTCTTCGGATCGTCGAGCGCCGCGAACGGCGGGAACAGCTTGCCGTATTTCGCCCACATCGCGTCGTTGTACGCGAACGTCGTCGCGAAGTGCCGCGCGATGATGATCACGGCGTGGTCCTTGTCGGTCAGGCCGTAATCCTTGTCCGCGTTCAGGAAGTTGCCGGCGTAGGCCAGCGCGGCGCCGAAGTGCGGCGGAAGGACCGTGTCGAACACCATGCGGTGCTTGCCGGGAAGCTTGTCCATCCAGTCGTCCTGCGCGTGCATCGCGGGACGGAAACTGGAGGACGACTGCGCGTTGGCGAACTCAACGCGTCCGAGACCGGCGACGGTGGCTCCGGCCCCGAGTTTCGTCAGAAACGAACGGCGGTCTGTGCTCATATCAACCTCGCGCGAGCATGGTAGCAGAGGAGTAGACTAACGGACGCATGTTCCGTGCACGCGTTTCGCTGACAATTTTCGCAGCCGTCGTGGGCGCGTCCTGTCATCGGACGCCGGCGCCGAAGACGTCGAACGGCGTGCCGCTTCTTGCCGGCGTCCTCGTTCCTTCGTCGACGACGATGGTCACCGCGTGGGACGTTCCGCAGGACCCGACGACGGACAAAGCGCTGGACGATTCGAAACTCTCCAGGGACATCCGCTGGGGCTACAAGCTGTTCACGAACACGCCGAAGGAAGCGAAATCTTTCGCGCCCGGGAAGATCTCCTGCAGCAATTGTCATTTGAACGCCGGCCAGCGGGAACGCTCGCTGCCGATCGTCGGCGTCGCCGCGATGTTCCCCGAATACAACCGGCGCTCCGGACGTCTCTACAGCCTCAACGATCGCATCGTCGACTGTTTCTGGCGGAGCGAGAACGGCACCGGGACGCTGACCGCCGCAGAGGCGGACGAGGGGAGCACGCGTGGCCTCGCCGCTCCCACGTCGAAGGAAGTGCTCGCCATCGGCGCGTACATCACCTGGCTCGCGCGGGGCACGTCGATGGGGAAGAATCCCACGTGGCGGGGGCAGAACGCGATCGACCAGAAAGCGCTGATTCCCGTCGCGAAGATCGATCGGCAGAAGGGCGAAGCGATCTTTCAGGATCGCTGCATCTCGTGCCACGGGATGGACGGACAGGGCGTCCAGGTCGGCGACAAGAAGCCCGGTCCGCTGTGGGGACCGGATTCGTGGAACGACGGCGCGGGCGCATCGCGCGTGTACACGCTCGCGGGGATCATCCGCTACGCGATGCCGTACCTGAATCCGGGAAGCCTGACCGACGAAGAAGCGCAGGAAGTCGCGGCGTTCATCACGTCGAAGCCGCGTCCGGCGTTTCCGTTCAAAGCCACCGACTACTCGACGGAGAAACTGCCGTCGGACGCCGTGTACTATCCCAGGCGTCAGGGCTAGGGGCTCAGGGCTGAAGGCTTATCCGCGCACCGCGGCGACGATGCTCGCCACGAGTTCTCCGAGCACGATCAACGTCAGCAGCACGAACGTCCAGTCGCGGCGTTGCGCGTACGCCAGGGACGAGACGAGCACGCGCGCGAACGGCGTGCCGATCAGAATCAGGACGCCGATGGCGAGCACGGCCATGCCGCTGGTGGAGGCGCCGGACGCCACGAGAATCAGACCCGCGACGAGCGCGATCGAGCTCGCGGTCACGCCCGTGCGAAGGACACGTCCGAGCATCGTCTCCATGTCGGTCATCGCGCGCTCCGCATGAACATCAGCACCGC
>DATNBT010000111.1:0-11579 GCA_035571855.1 Vicinamibacterales bacterium | reverse complement strand
CCGCAAACGAAAGAGCTGCTGCTCGCCGGCCAGGGACAGCTCCACATCGAAGTCACCGTCGCGAAGCTCAAACGGCGCTTTGGCGTGGACGTCAACCTGAAGCCGCCGCGGATTCCTTATCGGGAGACGATCAAGGCCTCGACCGAGGCGCATGGCCGGCACAAGAAGCAGACGGGCGGCCACGGCCAGTTCGGCGACTGCAAGATCAAAGTGGAGCCGCTCGCGCGCGGATCGGACTTCGAATTCGTCGACGACATCTTCGGCGGCTCGATTCCGCGGCAGTTCATTCCTGCGGTCGAGAAAGGCATCCAGGAAACGCGCGTGCGCGGGTATCTGGCCGGTTACCCGATGGTCGACTTCCGCGTGACCGTGTTCGACGGCTCGTATCACGACGTCGACTCGAACGAGCTCTCGTTCAAGATGGCGGGCCGCCTCGCGTTCAAGGACGCGATGACGCGCGCGCGTCCGACGATCCTCGAGCCGATCATGAACGTCGAGGTGTACGCGCCGTCGGACTTCGCCGGCGATCTCATGGGCGATCTCAACGGACGCCGCGGCCGCATCGCGGGCATGGACACGCGCGGCGCCACGACCGTCATCAAGGCGCAGGTGCCGATGGCGGAGATGCTGACGTACGAGCAGCACCTGACGTCCGCGACCGGCGGACGCGGCTCGTACCACATGGAATACTCCCACTACGACGAAGTGCCGTCGCACCTGCAGACGAAGATCATCTCGGCCGCGAAGGCCGAACGCGCGGGAGTGGAGCTCGAGGAAGTTTGACGACAGCGACCGCGGACGACGAGCAACCTTCACTCTGGTCGACGTTCCGCGAGGCGATTCGCGGGACGTCGGCGGACTTCACGAAAATCCCGATCGGGCGCGCGGTGCTGCTGCTGGCGGTGCCGATGGTGCTCGAGATGTGCATGGAATCGGTGTTCGCGGTCGCCGACGTGTTCTTCGTCGGCCACCTGCACCTCACCGACGCCATTTCGACGGTCGGCTTCACCGAGTCGCTGATGACGATCATCTACGCGATCGCCATGGGCCTCTCGGTCGGCGCGGCGGCGACCGTGGCGCGGCGCGTCGGCGAAGGCGACACCGACGGCGCGGCACGCGCGGCGGTGCAGTCGATCATCATCGGGCTCTCGGTCGGCGCCGTCGTCGGCGCCGTCGGCATCGCCTTTGCGCCGGCGCTGCTCCGCATGATGGGCGCCGACGAGCACGTCGTCTCGACGGGATCGACGTTCGCGCGCGTGATGATCGGCGCGAGCGGCGGCGTCACGCTGCTCTTCATGATCAATTCCGTCTTCCGCGGCGCCGGCGACGCGGCGATCGCCATGCGCGTGCTCTGGATCGCCAACGCGATCAACATCACGCTCGGCCCGTGTCTGGTCTTCGGCGTCGGACCCTTTCCCAGGCTCGGCGTGACGGGCGCGGCCATCGGCACGAGCATCGGCCGCTGGACCGGCGTGGCGATTCAGGCGTACGTGCTGACGCGCAGGGACGCACGCCTGACGATTCGGCTGCCGCACCTCCGGCTCGACCCGCAGGTGATGCGCAGCATCCTGTCGATTTCCGGCGCGGCGACGTTCCAGAGCTTCGTCGGCACGGCGGCGTACATGGGGCTCGTGCGCATCATCAGCGACTTCGGAAGCGCGGCGGTCGCCGGCAACACGATCGGCATCCGCGTGTTCCTGTTCGCGCTGCTGCCGTCCTGGGGCATCAGCAACGCCGCCACGACGCTCGTCGGCCAGAATCTCGGCGCCGGCCAGCCCGATCGCGCCGAGGCGTCGGCGTGGAAGATCTGCGTGTACAACACGGCGTGCCTCGTCGCCATCGGCATCGTCTTTCTGCTGTTCGCGCCGCTCATCGTCAGCGCGTTCACCGACGAGCCGGAAGTAGCCGGATACGCCGTGCAGTGCCTCCGCATCACGTCGGTGGGCTTTCTCTTCTACGGCACGGCGATGGCGCTGACGGCCGCGTTCAACGGCGCCGGAGACACGCGGACACCGACGATCATCAACGTCGTCAGCCTCTGGCTGTTCCAGATTCCGCTGGGGTGGGTGCTGGCGCATCCGCTCAGGTTCGGGCCATCGGGCGCGTTCGTCGCGCTCAACGCCGGCTTCACGGCGATCTGTTTTCTGAGCGTCTGGATCTTCAGGCGCGGCACGTGGAAAACACAACGCGTGTAGTCACCGCTTCCGGCCGATGAGCGCCCTCGCCAGCAGGTCGGAGCTCTCCGCGTCATCCGGACGTAACAGCAGCGCCCGCCTCGCGTATTTTTCCGCTTCTTCGAAGCGCCCATTCTCCTCGAGCGCCATGGCCGCATTCTTCTGCACGCCGAAATCGGCAGGGCTCAAGTCCGCCGCACGCGTGAACCACGGCACGCCGTCGGACGATCGGCCGAGACCGACAAAGCTGATGCCGAGGCCGTTGACGCCGCGAACGTCATCAGGCCGCTCCCGCACGTACGCCTGATATCGTCCCCGTGCGGCCTCGAATTCCCCTTCGCCGCGGAGCGCGTCCGCCCAGAACAGCTGCGCGTCGAGCACCTCGTCGCGCGTGGGGTGCATGAACAGCACGAGCCGGCACTGTTCGATCGCGTCGGCCCAGCGCGAGTCGCGCTCGAGCGCCTGCGCGAGATACAGCCGCGCGGTCCGCGCCTCGAGCAGCAACGGCTGCCGTTCGATGAACGTCCGGAAGTCGCCGATCGCCGCGGACCACTCCTTCGCGTCGAACTCCAGCAGCGCCAGGCTGTAGTACGCGCGCGGCGCGCCCGGTACCGCGCGTTGAAGATGCCGGCGCGCTTCCGACTTGTCCCCCGCCGCCAGCCACTCGATGCCGAGCACCTGTTCGGCGACGCTCGAGGGCCAGCGATCGACGCTTGATTGCGCCAGCGCCAAAGTCGAGCGGTATTCACAATTGCGGCGGACGGTTCCCCAGATGAACAGGACCGTGAGTGCCGTCAGCGTGAGTCCGCCGACGATGCGTGCGGGCAGCCGGCGCGGCCGGGCCTGAGCGCTCGCCCGGTCCCATAGCGCCGCTGCTCCGAGCACAAGGAGCGCGATCACAGCCATCAGCGGCAGATACATCCGCCGCTCCGCCCCGACTTCGCTGGCAATCGGCATGATGCTCGACGTCGGAGCGAGCGTCAGGAAGAACCACGCGCCGGCGAATCCGGCGAGCGGCCGTTTCCACAGCGCGAGGATGCTGGCGCCGAGCAGTCCTGCCACGATGAGGGCTTTCGGCCAGACATCGGCCAGGCTCAGCGGCGCGGGCCAGCCATAGTTCACGACGAGCGAGGTCGGCCACAGGGCCAGCCGGAGATACCGGACGATCATCACCGACTGGTTCAACAGGTACGTCCAACTGTTCTCGAACGTGACGAAGCCCGCGGAACGCACCGGCGGCGCCAGCGACATCAGCACGCCGAGGAACAGCCACGTCGACGCGAGTCCCAGGTAGAGGCGCCAATGCGATCGAACCGCGGCCGTGAACGATGCGGACACGAACACCGCGTCGACGAGCAACACGGCGAGCGGCGCCGTCACCATCGACTCCTTGCACGCCATTCCGGCCGCACAGCACAGCACCGCGACGGTGCTCCACCAGCCGTTCGATCGGGACATCGCACGCACGCTCGCATACACGGTCGCGAGATAGAAGAGGCCCATGAGGCTCTCCGTCCGCTGCGTCACGTAGTCGACGGTCTCGGTGTTCAACGGATGCACGGCCCAGAGCGCGGCCACGGCGAACGCCACGGCCGTGGACCGGGCGCCGGCCAGCGATCGCAGGCGCGGCCGGCCCAGCAATTCGCGCATGACGGCGAAGAGCAGAAGCGCGACAGCCGCGTGAATGAGGACGTTCACGACGTGATAACCGCGCACGGCTTCACCGCCGGCCGCATAGTTCGCGGCGAACGTCAGGGCAACCAGCGGGCGGCTTGTGAGCGGTGTCTCTTCGGAGGACGCCGCGAGGTCGTGCAGATGATGCCAGTCGTGCACGGACGCGTTCTCGACGATCGTCGAGTAGTCGTCGACGATGAACGGTCCGTCGAGGCTGTTCGCATACGCCGCCGCGACCATCGCGACGAGCAGAACGGCCCACCACCAGGACGCCGCACTTTTCACGCGCGGCACTTACCGGCGCGCCATCAGAGTCCCCGGCGCCGTGCGTTTCGCAGCCGCGAGCACGGCCAGTTTGGCCTGCTTGATCTTGTGAAAGAGCGGCCCATCCATGTTCTCGCCGGCGATGAGAAGCGCCATCAACTGCGCGTCGTACGCGCCGCCTTCATCGGGGCCGTGACGCAGATGCCATTCCTCGTGCGCAATCACGCTCGCGACCTCCCGGACCGCGTCGGGGTCCTTGCAGCCGCTCTTCTGCGCCTGCGTGAACGCCTCGGTCGAAGTGATGAGAACGATCTCCCCCGTGTCCGGCAGCGCGTACCCCTGGGCCAGCCTCGAGACGCCGGCCGGCGGGTGCGCGATGAATCGGACGGGAGGAAACGTAGCGGCGCCTCGGCCGAGCACGTCGAGCGCGCACGCGAAGACAAACGTGGCGGTGAACACGCCAACCTCCAGTTGCAGGCTGGCGCTTCGGTATACTCGACGAAGTCCAGTCCGCACGCGACTGCGGATTGCGATTAGGGACGACGTCGCGTTACCGCGCGGCGGCGTCCCGCCCCTAGCTATTAAACGGCCCGGAGCGAAAGCGGTTAACCGATTGCTTAGACGCCGTTCAACCGAAAAAGTTGGCGGCGTCTGCTCACAATTCGAGGGAGAGCCTGACTTAGTTCCCGGCGATCGGGGAGATCGCTACTTCAGGCTCAGTTTCTGCACGCGCATGTTGGCGGCTTCGCCGACGAGGAGCGCGTTCTCGCTGCGGCAGTCGAGCGAGTTCACGCTGCCGAACTCCTTCAGCCGCTTCCCCGCCCTCCCGAACTTCCCGGTGACGGTGCCGTCGAGCTTCACCTTGTAAATCTCGCCGCCGTTGTCGAAGTCTTCCGGCGGGTTCGAGTTCGACACGTACAGCACCTGGTTCGGTCCCGGCGTGATGCACATGGCCGACGGCGCGCCGACGCCCGTGAACTGCGTCTTCAGCGTGCCGTTGTTGTCGAACACCTGGATGCGCTTGTTGCCGGCGTCCGCCGCGTAGACGTTGCCCTGCGCGTCGACGACGAGCGCGTTGACGGTGGCGAACATGCCCGGCTCGCTCCCGCGCGATCCCCACGACTTGATGAACACGCCCTTGCCGTCGAACTTGGCGATGCGCGCGTTGCCGATCCCGTCGGCGACGAAGATGTTGCCGGCCGCATCGAAGCCCACGTCGGTCGGACGGTTGAACACGTCGCTCTGAGCGCCGGCGCCAGGTAATCCACCGCGCCCGCGCCCTCCACCGCCCCCTTCGCCACCGCCGCGGCCCGCGTTCGCCGGCACGTTGACGGACTCCGGCTTGCGCCCGAGCAGCAGCACGGGACGGCCGTCGGGCCCGAGCTTGTTCACGTAGCCGGTCATCTGGTCGACGATCCACACGTTGTCCTGCGGATCGACGCGGACCTGCTGCGCGAACATCATTCCGTAGCTGTCCTTGCCGAGCTCGCGCAGAAACTTGCCGGCGCGATCGAAGACGAACAGCTTCGAGCCGCCGTGCGCGAACGCGCGGGAGGTGCCGATCGAGATCGTCGGATGTCCCGTGCGCGTGTAGACGTAGATGTCGCCTTTCGCCGTCTGCGCGACGCCGCCGACCTCCCCGAGGTACACGTCGTCGGGCATCGTGAGCGGCGTCGTCGAGTCGAACGCGATTTCCGGAGCGGCCTGCAGGATGCCGGCCGCGAGCAACAGACTGAAGATGATCTTCATTTGAGCACCAGCTTCTGCACGCGCCACGATTCGATTTCGCCGACGATAATCTCGTTCGGGTTGCGGCAGTCCATCATGTGGACGACCTGGAAGCCGCCGAACTCCTTGCTCGCGTGGCCGAACTTGCCGAGGATCGTGCCGTCGAGCTCCATCTTGTAGATCTCGCCCGTGTTCGCCCACGTGCCGGGACCGTTGCCGTTCGGATTGGAATTCGACGCGAAGACGTACTGATGCGGTCCTGAGGAAACGCACACCGTCCAGCCCGTGCCGAGGTTCGTGTACGACTTCAGCGGCTTGAGGTCGTTGTCGAGCTCCTGATAGCGGTTGTTCGTGCGGTCCGCGACCCACACGTGGCCGTGACCGTCGACCTGCAGTCCGTGCGGCAGGTTGTACTCGCCGGGACCGCTGCCCGCTTTCTCGCTGCCGGACTGCGCGAGGAACCGGCCGTCCTTGTCGTACTTCACGACGCGGTTGTTGCAGTAGCCGTCCGACACGAAGATGTTGCCCTGCGGATCCCAGCCGACGTCGGTCGGCCGGCAGAAGATGTACTTCTGCGCGGGCGCGTTCGGTCCGAACACCGTCGCGACGGCGCCTTCGACCGCCGGAGGCCGGTGTCCGAGCACCATCAGGAACTTTCCGTCGGGGCTGAACTTCGTGACGGTGTTCGTGCCTTCGTCGACCGTCCAGATGTTGTCCTGCAGGTCGACGCGCACCGAGTGCGCGAACTCGAACCCGTAGTAACCCTTCCCGATTTCCTTCACGAAGTTGCCGCTCTTGTCGAACTCCCACAGCCTCGTCGTCGCGCTGCGGGTGTAGACGAAGACGTTGCCCCTGGAATTCGTGGCGACGCCGATCGCTTCGCCGAGCGTCTCGCCGGCCGGAAACTTCAGGAAATTCGGAACAGACGTGTACGGAATGTCACGGACGTTCTGGGCCGTCGCCTTCTGCTGCGCGCGCGCCGGCGCCGTAGCGAGAATCGAGAGGAAGGCAAGGACGCAGAGGCAACTGCGCGTCATGAAGGCCTCCAGGAATCGCGGGAGTATATCAAAATGATGCCCATGCTCGGACTGCTCCCTGTCATCAGTGTCTGGCTCCTTCAGCCGTCCCCGGGTGCGAGCGACGCGGTGCTCGCCGCGGTCCGCGCGGACGTGCAGCAGATGAAAGCGCAGCTCGATGGCCACAAGGCGACGTTCGGCGCGACAGAGGTCATGACCACGGCAAAACATCGCCTGCGCGACTGGGTCGACGAGCGGGTCGGACGCGCCGGCAAGGACGTCGAGGTCCGCGCGCTCCAGGCGGGCTTCCACGACGCGCTCAGGCGCGCGAACCTGCTGTGTGCCGACTGCGATCAGAACGTCCTCGGCTACGTGGACGATGTGCGGGTGTCGCGGACGGATGCATTTCTCGCCGTCGTCACCGCGGTGGGCACGTACTGCGGCTACGACGAGTCGGCGTACCTCTATCAGTGGGACGGCGGGCGGTGGCAGCGTACGTGGGCGCACGAGCAGAACGTCGACACGCCGCCGCGATATCTTCCGCAGCAGATTCACGACGTGCAAGTCTCTCCGCCTGCGGCCGACGGAAAGCGGCTGCTGATGGAGCTCGGCTCGCAGATGATGTGCGGGGGCGCGTTCAAAGATCTGTACGCGCGCGCGTGGCGGCTGGACGGCGTCGCCTCGACGAAGCTGCTCGACACGTCGGTCTTCGCCGACGACGGCTACCCGCCGATTCTCGGCCGCGTCACTCCGGACGACGTGCTGTTCACGTACACCGCGGACGGCCTGGCGTCAGGCGACAGCCACATCGCCGTCCGCCGGTTCGTCATCGACGGGAACGCCATGAAGCAGGTCGACCCGGTCGCGATGCTGCCGCATGATTTCGTGCTCGAGACGATCGAGAACCCGAAACACTACGGCGACACCGCCGAGCCGACGCGCCGCTGCGCCGCGGCCGGCGAATGGCAGGTCGGCACGCGGCTGTTCGAAGGGCCCAAGCGCTACTATCGCGTGCGCTGGGACGCGCCGTTTTCGTTTACGCTTCTCGGCACGAGCGAGACGCCGTATCCGGACTGCGTCGAGACGGATCCGCGGAGCGACGTCTACCCCGACATTCTTCACTGGAGGTTCTGATGCGCGCGCTGAAAGTCCTCGTCCTTGCGGTCGTCGCGGCGTGGCGCACCTACGCCGGCGACCCGGCGGGCACGCGGTATTCGCCGCTCGATCAGATCAACACGGCCAACGTCTCGCGGCTGAAGCTCGCCTGGCAGTACAACGTCGCGGACACCAGCGCGGGCGGCTCGGCGAATGCCGCGGGGCGAAGCCAGGCGATTCCCATTTTCGTGAACGGCGTCCTCTACACGTCGACCAGCCGCCGCACGATCGTCGCGCTCGATCCCGCGACGGGAAAAGAAGTCTGGAAGCACGAGCTCGACAAAGGCGGCGCGCCGAACCGCGGCGTGTCCTACTGGCCCGGCGACGGCAGACTGAAGCCGCAGATCATGGCGGGCACGACCGATGGACGTCTGCTTGCGCTCGATGCGGCGACAGGAACGCTCGTGCCGACGTTCGGCGACCACGGCGTCGTCAATCTGCGTGCGGGCGTCGCCGATCGATATCCGCGCATGCCGTACATGATGGCGTCGCCGGGATTGATCTACAAAAACCTGATCGTCACCGGCGCGCAGGGACAGGAGGACAACCCCGAAGGTCCGGCGATGGACGTCCGCGCCTGGGATCTCCGCAGCGGAACACTCGTGTGGACGTTCCACACGATCCCGCATCCCGGCGAGCCCGGCGCCGACACGTGGCCCGACGACTACTGGAAGACCGCGGGGTCGCCGGCGAACTGGGGCTTCGGCTCCGTCGACGCCGCGCGCGGGCTGATTTTTCTGCCGATCGGCCAGCCGGCCGCGCAGTACTACGGCGGCCACCGCGTGCAGAAGAACCTGTATTCCTCCTCGGTCGTCGCGCTCGACGCGACCACCGGCAAGGTGCGCTGGTACTTTCAGCTGACGCACCACGACGTCTGGGACTACGACAACTCGGCGACGCCCGCGCTGCTGGATGTCGTCCAGAACGGCCGCCGCATTCCCGCGCTCGTCACGGTCGCGAAGTCCGGGCTGATGTTCTTTCTCAATCGAGAGACAGGCAAACCGATTTATCCCGTCGAAGAGCGTCCCGTGCCGCAGAGCGACATCCCCGGCGAATCGACGTCGCCGACGCAGCCGTTCCCCGTGAAGCCGCCGCCGCTCTCGCGCCTCAGCATCCGGCCCGACGAAGTGTTCACCGGCGAGCCGGCGCACGAGAAGTTCTGCCGCGATCTCGTCGAGAAGATCGGCGGCGTGCACAACCTCGGGCCGTACACGCCGTACAGCACGAAGGAATTCCGGATTCTCTTCCCGGGACAGCAAGGCGGTCCGAATTTCGGCGGCGTCGCCGTCGATCAGACACTCGGGTACGTGTTCGTCAACTCGCGCGACGTCGGCGGCATGGGCCGTCTCGACAAGACCGAGGCCGGCGACCAGGTCGCGTACCGCCGCTTCAGCCCGCTCGGCCGCGGCACGAACAACGCGCGCTTCTGGGATCCCGAGACGAGCCTGCCCTGCCAGACACCGCCGTGGGCCCATCTGATCGCCGTCAACGCCAACACCGGCGACATCGCCTGGAACGTGCCGCTCGGCACGAGCGACGAGCTCGAAGCCAAAGGCATGAAGAACACCGGCGCGTTCGGACAGGGCGGTCCGATCGTCACGGCCGGCGGTCTCGTCTTCATCGCCGGCACGATCGACAAGCGGTTCCGCGCGTTCGACGCGCGCAGCGGCAAGGTGTTGTGGGAAGGGCGCCTCGAATCGGAAGGCCACACGACGCCGATGACCTACATGGCGTCCAACGGCAAACAGTACGTCGTCATCGTCACAACGGGACTGAACGCGTTCGCGCTCGAATGAACGCTGAACCTGAACTCTGAACGACTAGCTGCCTATTCCGAGACTATGGCTGAGTGTCGGCAGGACTTCGCGCCACAGTTCGATCAGCGTCTTGTACGCGTGACCGACGGGATGAATCTGCCGGTCGAGTCCCGCGAGGCCGACGGGATTCACATGCCCGGCGTCGTCTCGTAACGCGCTGTCCCAGTCGACCTGATCGGTCAGGCTGTACCACGTGAAGCCGAGAATCGGAACGCCGTCGTCGCGCAGGCGGATCATGTTGGCCCATTCCTTCTGCAGCCAGCCGGGCGCGCGTTCGAGATCGCCGAGATTCGTTTCGGTGTGCATCACCGGCAGCCGGTAACGGCTGTAGTACTGACGCGTAATCACGTAGTAGCCGAAGATCTCGCCGGCCGGCGACGTGTTGCCGTCCTCGTGGACGAGGTGCTCGTTGGTGACGTAGTAGTCGTTGCCCATCACGCACCGTTCCTTCGTGTGGTGTTCGAGCAACCAGTGGTATTCGTCGCGCGTGATGCCGTTGTCCAGGAGGTACTCGTACATCGGCACTTCGAGTTGATGTCCGTACGTCAGATCCAGCGACAGGAAACGTTTGGCGTTCAGGAACGCCGCGCGGGCCTGGCAGGACGGCAGCTCGGGGTGGAAATATTCAGACGACTCGCTCTGAATGAAGAGCGCGTGCGGCTGCACCTGCAGGATGGCCCGCATCGCCAGCGTGTTCGCGCGGCAGAGGTTGACCAGCGCGCGGACGAACGCGCGATCGCTCGTCTGCCGCTCGTTCCACCAGCCGTACTGCGCCGAGAACAGCGCCGCGATGTAGATCTCGTTGATCGGCGTGTAGTAGCGGACCCACGGATAGCGGCTCGCGAACGCGTGCGCGTAGTCGGCGAACAGCTCCGGCCAGTCGCGGTTCTGAAAGCCGCCGATCCAGTCGGGGACGCCGAAGTGGCAGAGATCGGCAATCGGGACGATGTCCATTTCGTGGAGCGCGTTGAACGTCTCGTCCGGAAACGACCAGTCGTACCGATCGGGTCCCGTGTGGACGCTGAAGTACGGCGGACCGTAGCGCAGGTATTCGATCCCGAGCTCCTTCGTCAGCCGGAAGTCGTCACGCCAGCGGCGGTAATGATCCGAGCGCTCCATCTCGTCGACCCGGCGCGTTTCGCCGTCGACGACGATCGTCGGGTAGCTGTTCTCGATGCCCGTCGCGAACATGAAGTGCTGCATGCCTGCTTCGCCTACAGAATGTCCAGCCGGCCGCCGTCGGCAACGAGCGTCGTCCCGGTGATGAAGCGCGCTTCATCGGAGGCGAGAAAGCAGATCGCGGCCGCGATGTCCGCGGGCTCGCCAATCGCCCCGGTGACCTTCTCGGCGCCGCTCTTGACGTTGGGGTTGTTCCACAGCATCGGCGTGTTGACGGCCCCGGGCGCCACGCAGTTGATCCGGATCTTGCGCGCCGCCAGCTCCTCGCTGAATCCCCGCGTGAACGCCTCGATCCCGCCCTTCGACGTCGCATAGGGGACGACGTTCTTCGTCGTCTCGTGCGCGTGCACCGAGCTGATGTTCACGATCGATCCGCCGCGCCGCATGTGGGGCGTGCCGTACTTGCAGAAGAGAAACAGCGAGCGCAGGTTGACGCTCATGACCTTCTCCCACTGATCGTCCGGAAGGTCGATGATCGGCGTGAACGTCATCAATGCCGCGTCGTTCACGATGACGTCGATGTGCTTCCACTTCGCCACCGTGGCGTCGATCGCCGCCCGCACCTCGGCCGT
>DATNBT010000110.1:0-3056 GCA_035571855.1 Vicinamibacterales bacterium | reverse complement strand
GGAGGTTGTTGCGAATGTTGTTGCCCGTCATCGAGATCTGGCCATTGGCGATCCGGACGCCGGCGCTGTCGATCGTCGACACGGCATTCGAGTCGGCAAAGACGATCGCGCTGCCGGCCTGATCGAGCAGAATGCCCTGCCCCGCCACGTGCCGGATCTTGTTGTCGACCAGCCGCGCCGTGCCGTTGGTCGCACCGAAGACGGTGATTCCCGTCGCGCCGTTCGCAAAGCCGCCGGCGATGCCCACCGTATCGATGACGTTGCCCCGGGCCAGGACCGTATCGGTGTACTCGAACCGGATCGCGCGCTGCTGCACGCCGTGGATCGTGTTCGAATCGACGCGCGCGTACGAACTCGGCTGATAGCTGTAGCCGTAGATGTAGATCCCACCGCCGTAGCCGCCGCCCCGAATGTCGTTGCCGACGACATCGGCGCGGAGCGGCGACGGAATCATGATCGCCGGAGCCGTCGTGTTCGGCGGCATCATGAAGACGTTGTTTCGGACCGACGCCGATCCGAACGTCGTCGACGACAGATTGACGCCTTCGCCGCAGCCGGAGAAGGTGTTGCCGGCCACGCGATAGCTCATGCCGTAGCCGTAGTAGGCGAGCAGCGGAACCGAGGGCGGCGTGCAACTGAACGTGTTGTTCAGCACGATCGCGCTGTCGGCGCCGGTCCCGTATCCGCTGGTCCGGAGGCCCCAGCTCGTCCAATTGATGAACGTATTGCCGATGATGACGGCGGTGCTGTCGTCGATCTCCACGCCGGTATCGAAGTTCCGAATCGTGCTGTTCCGCACGCTATCGACACCCGAGGCACTGAACAGGCTGCCCTGCGTGTGCACACCATAGACACCACCGGTCATGTCGAGCGAGTCCGCCACGACCGACCCCTGGGTATTGTCGATGCCGCTCGTCACGTTCGTCATCGTCGTGGCGAGCACGTAGCTGCGCGAGGCCGCGCCCGAGTTGTCGTAGCCGTACACGCCGACGTTGGCGTCGGTGATGTTCGAATGGGAGACCGTGCCGGGCGCGTACCACTGCTCCACCGCGTGATTGAGATTCACCGCCGTCAGTCCGAACACGCTCGCCGGCAGGCCATAGAACACGAACCCGTTCGCGCAGCGACGGCAGGCGGGATCACCCCGCATCGTCACGTTGGTGACCAGCACGCCGGCACCGAGGAATCCGTCCAGATCGACCGCTTCCCCGTTCCGAATGTCGTCGAAGATGGAGTTCGTGAATTTGGCCGCGCGGAAGCCGGTCGCGTAGCCGTCCTGGGTCTGCAGCACCGTCGTCGAATCGACGAACAACGAGTCGACGTCGTACGACGTCAGCCAATAGTTCTCGTGGCCGCGGATCGTGTCGCTCAGAATCCGGAAATGATCGGTGCTGTCAGGGGAGCCCTGGAGATACAGGCCGTCGGTTTCCACGGATTCGATCGTGCTGTGCAGCAGTCGCCCGCCACGCAGGTCCGAAGCGCGAATGCCGCCCTGAGTGTTGCGGAGCAGCCGGCTGTCTTCGACCACCAGCGCCGTCGACAGCGGCACCGGGACTTCGACACTGCCACCGAACCCGAACGCGCCGGCGTCGATCGCATAGCCGCCGTTGTCGTTGAGCTGACTGCGCCGCACGATCATGCTGTCGACCATGGAGCCGAGCACGCCGCCCTGACTGAAGTCGGTCGCGACCACGTCCTCGACGAGGATCATCCGCGTCGCGCCGGTGACCCCGATCGCGCCGGCGCAACCGGTCGTCGCGCCGCCGCCGCGGAGGTCGGAGTGCCGGACCTCGAGCCGCCAGATCTCCGTGGTGGCGACGGCGTAGTCGCCGCAGAAGCCGGCCCCTTCCTGATAGCGAAGGCTGTCCACGACCAGCGTGTCGACGCCGATTCCCGCGATCGCGATGCCGACGCGGTCCGCGCTGACGTTGTGCACCTCGGCGCGCGAGCCGCCGGTGAACGCGATCCCCGCGCCGTACACGTTCGCGTCCCCCGCCAGCACGACGCCCGCGCCGCCGCTTTGGCCGAGAATGACGACGCCCACGTTGAACAGGGCGGCGTCGGAGTAGCGGCCCGGCTGCACGACGATCGTGTCGCCCTCGGACGCAATCGCGCCGGCCTCGCCGAGCGACGCAAACGGATAGGCGAGCGTGCCGAAGCGGTTCACGGCGCTGACCGCGAGCGCGTCCACGAAGTGCCGCGTGCGGCGGCTCACGACCGTCATCACCGCTTGCGCGCTGTCGCGCTGGCCGCTCTTTCCCGTGATCACGACCGAACCCGGCCCGACCGGAACGCCGCGGCCGTCGGGCGTGACGAGCAGCACGTTGGGATCACTCGAGCGCCAGAACACGTCGGGGAGCGTGCGAACCGCGGTGCCGGAGGTGGCGCGGAATTCGAAGTGCAGCTGCAGGGCGCCGTTGGCAACGAGCGTTTCTCCCGACGGCGTCACCGTGTAGGTCGTGTTGACCTCGCTGCCGCAGGAGCCGACCGCGATCCGCAGCACGCGGAACTGGCTCACGTCGATCCCGACCGCGTTCGACAGAATGACCAGCGCGTCGCGCGCCTTCACGGCGGCGTCGGCGTCGACGTCGGACAGGCCGTGCTCGGGGAACGCGGAAACATCGAGTCCCACCGCCTCGGACAACGCGATCAGCGCGTCGCGCGAGCCCACGGTACCGTCGCCGTCAGGATCGCCCCAGCGTCCCCGCGCCGGGCAGAACAGCCCGTTCTGCGCGAGGGTGGTCCCGGCGAGGTTCGCGAAGTTGGGCGCGCTCGAATAGATGTCGCCGAGCTCGAGCGTCACGATCGTCGTCGTCGCCGCCAGCGGCGTAAACCGTCCCACGCCAAGCGTGATGAGCCCCGTCGCCCCCGCGGGGTTGGCGCCGGCGAGCTTCAGCACACCCTGCGCCGCCGAGTCGGTGTTGACCTGGAGCGTGCCGAACGAGCCCGGCTGCCCCGACTCGAAGCGCAGCACCGCCGCATCCCAGCGCAGCGTGAGCGCGAACGAGCCGAGCTTGTCGGGCCGGCCCGTCCAGTCGGCCACGATCGGCACGTCG
>DATNBT010000109.1:0-3835 GCA_035571855.1 Vicinamibacterales bacterium | reverse complement strand
CGAATCACAAAGTCGGGCGTCGGCATCATCGCTTCCATCGTCATGCGCATGTGCTGCGGGATTCCGCTGGGCGGCTCGGGTCCGCCGATGAAGACCTCCTGGAGCAGGGTGGCGACGATCCGCGTGTTGAACGCGATGCGCTCGACGACGATGAGCGCGGCAGGCGGCAGGACCGCCCAGAGAAACGGGACGCGCGTGGCCCAGGCGGACACCAGCAGCAGCCACGCATACAGCGGCGCGTACCAGAGGCCGTGAAACGCGACGAGGTGGCCGAAGTTGTACCAGGCAATCTGCGAGAGCGACAGATGCGAGGTCACGAGCGACGCGCTCAACCCGTTCGCCGGGAGCACGACGCCGCTCAGCGTCAGCATGACGCCCTGCGTCGCGACCGTGACCGCCCAGGTCAGGAGCGGCAGCACCAGCACCGGAATGAGCGCCTTCGACAGCACCGACGTCGCGTCGGAGACCGGCAGCGATTTCCAGAAGAGGATGCTGCGATCGCGACGCTCGCCGTAGAGGGCGTCCAGGCAGTAAAAGATCGACGCCGCGACCTCGGCGGCCATCAGGATGAGGGCGCCGATGACGTACGGCGACTCGACGACCTGGTGGAGATCTTCCGGCGCCGCTCCGCGAATCCGCGACGGCAGTTTCGCAAGGCCGAGGAAGAAGCCGAACAGCACGATGGCGCCGACGACGAGCGGCGTCATGTAGACGAAACGGTTCTCCCAGAGCTCGCGGCGAACCGACCAGTACAGCTTGTTCATGACGTGGCTCCTTGTGTGCGTCCGCTCATGACCGCGAGGAACAGGTCCGCGACGTTCGGCGTCCGCATCTCGCCGAGCCCGGCGAGCCGCTGTCGATCGGCGTCTTCGAACAGCATCACGCTGCGGCCGACCCCCTGCCGTTCGGCAATCGGGCCGAGCGACCGCGCCGCGGTGACGTTGTCGGGATGGATGAACACTTCCTGATACCGCGACTCGATCTCCTCCATGCTCCGGTTGAAGACGATGCGCCCGCGGTCGATGAAGAGCACGTCGGTGAGCACGTGCTGGATCTCCTCGACCTGGTGCGTGGCGACGAGCACCGTCCGCGGCCGCTCGAGGAAGTCGGCGAGGAGCGTGTCGTAGAACTGCTTGCGATAGAGCAGGTCGAGGCCGAGCGTCGGCTCGTCCAGCACCAGCACGCGCGCGTCGATGGACATCACGAGTCCGAGGTGCAGCTGCGTCACCATGCCCTTCGACAGCTCCTTCACGCGCGCCGACGGCCGAATCGACGTCTTCGACAGAAACGCTTCCGCTCTCGCGAGATCGAACTTCGGGTGGATCGACGCGACGAACTCGAGCGCCTGCGCCACCCGGATCCAGCGGGGCAGCACGGCGACGTCGGTGATGAACGAGACGTCCCGCATGAGGTCCTCGCGCTCGTTCCACGGGTCGCGTCCGAGCACGCGAAGCGTGCCCTCATACGACGTGAGCCCGACGATGGCGTTGAGCGCGGTCGTCTTGCCCGCGCCGTTCGGGCCGATGAGGCCGACGATGCGGCCCTCGCCGATCTGCAGGTCGATGCCGTCGAGCGCGACGTGCGCTCCGTAGGTCTTGCGGAGGCCGTGAGCTTCGATATACGTCATAAGAGGTCTTCCGTCTTGAGGCCGAGCCGTTCGATGCGCTTGTGAATCCGCGGCCACTCTTCGGCCAGAAATTTCTCGCGCTCGCCTTTGAGCAGCGCTTTCCGCGCGCCGGCGTTGACGAACATGCCGCGCCCGCGGCGCGACTCGACGAGCCCTTCGTCGACCAGTTCCTGGAAGGCCTTGAGCACCGTCAGCGGGTTGATCCGGTACTCGGCGGCGACGGTGCGGACCGACGGCAACGGGTCGCCCTCCTTGAGCACGTCGTCGAGCAGCATCGAGACGATGTGATCGCGGAGCTGGCGGTAGATCGGCTGTCCGTCGTGCCATTGGTGAGTCATCGAAGTGTTATAGCTAACTATAACACTAAGACGGTTGGGGCGCACCTCAGGTTTCATGGGGGCAGGGAGCCCGGTGGGCGGCCTTCCGCCCGGGAAGCGGGTGCTAGCATGTGCCGCGTGAACCGCCGCGAGTTTCTGTCGAGCCTCGGCGAGGCCGGCGCGGCCCTGGCGACGTCGTCATGGCTCGAGACGATCGGCTATGCGCAGATCGCGCGAGGTCCGGCGCGCGCCCGGATCGCCGATCCGGGAATCTCCCGGGACTTCGATCGACGGCTGTTCGGATCCTTTCTCGAACACCTCGGACGCGCGATCTACACGGGCATCTATCAGCCGGGGTCGCCGCTGGCCGACAGCCACGGCTTCCGCAGCGACGTCGCGCGCGAGATCAAAGAGATCGGCGTGCCGATCGTCCGTTATCCCGGCGGCAACTTCGTGTCCGGGTACAACTGGCTCGACGGCGTCGGACCGAAGAACGCGCGGCCGACGGTGCTCGACCGCGCGTGGAACTCCCTCGAGACGAATCAGTTCGGCACGAACGAGTTCGTGGACTGGTGCCGGCTCGTGGGCGCGGAGCCGCTGCTCGGCATGAACTTCGGCACGGGCACGGCGGAGAGCGCCGTCGCCTACGTCGAGTACTGCAACCTTGCGGGCGGCACGAAGTGGAGCGAGCTCAGAAAAGCGCACGGCTACGCGCAGCCGCATGGCGTGCGGTACTGGTGTCTGGGCAACGAAATGGACGGCCCGTGGCAGATCGGCCGGATGGAGGCCCGCGAGTACGGGCGCAAGGCGCGCGACGCGGCCCGGCAGATGCGCGTCGTCGATCCGTCCGTCCAGCTGATCGCGTGCGGGTCGAGCGGCACCAACATGCCGACCTATCTCACATGGGATCGCGAAGTGCTGGAGGAGTGCTTCGACCAGGTGGACGGGATCTCGCTGCACGCGTACTACGGCAACACGCGCGCGCAGACCGCCAACAGCAGCGCGCGGTTTCTCGCGATGAACCTCGACATGGATCGCCAGATCCGCGAGGTGTCGGCCGTCTGTGACTACGTGCAGGCGCTGCGCAAGTCGAGCAAGCGCCTGTGGCTCTCCTTCGACGAGTGGAACGTCTGGTACCGCGCGCGCGACGGACGGGCGACCGACGGACGCCGGCAGGCCGCGCCACATCTGCTCGAGGAGGTGTACAACCTCGAGGACGCGCTGCTCGTCGGCGGCTTCGTCAACACGCTGCTGCGCAACTCGGATCGAGTCCACGTCGCGTGCCTCGCGCAGCTCGTCAACGTCATCGCGCCGATCGTCACGAGCGACACCGCCGTGCTTCGTCAGAGCATCTACTATCCGTACGCGTGGGCGCTCCGGTACGCGCGCGGCCGCGTGCTGGATGTCCGCGTCGAGTCGCAGACGTATCCCGTCTCAGGCGCGGGACTTCAGGCCGACTTCGCGCGCAACGCCGACGTCCCGTTCGTCGACGTCGTCGTCACGGCGGATGCGTCGCAGCGCACGGCGTGCGCGCTGCTGCTGAACCGCGATCTGGAAGCGGAACGGGAGGTCGTGCTCGAGTGGGGTGGCGTCAGGCCGGCCCGGGTGACGACGTGCGAGACGCTGACCGGCGCGGATGTGATGGCCTTCAACACGTTCGAGGACTCGCGGCGCGTCGCGCCGCAGCCGCTGGAGCCGCCTGCGGCGGGGGAACGGATGACGTTCCGGCTGCCGGCGCGGTCCTATACCGTCGCGCAATTTGCGACGGCCTGATTCCGAGGTGCCCCAGGCAGTGAGCCGAAGACCGCAAAAAATGCGCGCATAGGAATATCGCGGCGGAATATCCGTCTGCTAGGATACAGAACGCTATGCCCGCTCCTCGAATCGGCGA
>DATNBT010000108.1:0-9212 GCA_035571855.1 Vicinamibacterales bacterium | reverse complement strand
GACCGGCACGAAGGACGTCGGCACAATCGCCGTGTCGGCCGGCGACGGCGTCGGCTGGGGATCCGCCAGCGATTGTTCGACGACGACCGTGGCGTCGCGCGACGGAGGAGCGCCGGTGCGCGCGGGCGCCGAGAGGCTCACGGGTTCGACGCGGACCAGACGCGGCCCGAGCCGGCCGGGGACCGTGACGAGCGCCGGCAGGCCGCTGATGAGCGGCTTCGGAAGTTCGGAGACGCGTCCCGCCCACGCGAGCGGCCGCGCCGCCGCGTCGTAGACCGTGACGCCGACGCGGCCGGCGCGTTCGGCGGGCAGAGCGGCGGCGACGCGCGCGAAGAGCCGCTTCTCCTGCGGGTCGACGAGCGCCGCGCGAATCTCGTCGCGTCCGGCGGCGGCCTGCGCCGCGACGGCGGCCAGCACGCTGGCGTCGGCGTCGAAGCGGCCCCGCAACTCGGCCGACACGCGCGCCATCATCTCCGCGTCGTCGGCGCCGTACCTCAGGCGCCCGACCAGACGGCCGGACACGCCAATCGCCAGCGCGATGACGATGCCGGCGCCGACAAGACGCCATGCCCGCGTCCGCATAGGGATGGCATCCAGCATACAATCAAGTTCTTCCTTGAACCTGAAGCTTCTCCTGAAACGTGGCGCGTTGATGGCAGCGGCGAACTGGCAGACCGTCGCGATCCAGTTTGTCGCCGAGACGGCTTTTCAGATTCTTGTCGCCATCCCGATCCTCGGCGCGACGGTGCTGCTGTCGGTGATCGTCGGCGCGGACCTCGGCACGCTGCTGCAGGGCGGCCTTCGCGACATCGCGACGCGCACGGCGGCCGCGCTCGCCGCGGAGCCGGTCGCGCTCGTGTCCTTCGCGGTGGCGTTCAGCATCGCGCTCGCGGCCGCGTCCATCCTCATGTTTCTCGTGAAGGGCGGCGTGCTCGACGTCCTGCTGGCCGCCGACGAGGCGGCAGGCACGATCGAACGCGAGCCGATCAGCATCGACACGATCGAGCCGGCCGCCTGCTTCACGCTTCCGCGGTTCATCCACGGCTGCACGCGCCTGTTCCGTCCGTACAGCTGGCTCGGCGTCGCGCTCTTCATCGCGTACGCCGTGACCGCGGGCGTCTACGTCGCGTTCGTCGTCTACGGCTATCGCGCCGCGTCCGGCGTGATCGGCGTCGTGGGCATGACCTTCGTCGCGGCCGTCGCCGCGTTCGTGCTGATCGTGTGGATCACGCTCGTCAATTTCGTGTATCTGCTGATGCAGATTGCGATGGCCGCCGACAACCTCACCGTCGCGGACGCGTTTCCGGTGGTCGCGAGCTTCGTGCGCGCGGAGTTCGCGCTCCTCGGGCAGGTCTTCCTCATCATTCTCGGCCTGGAAATCGGCGCCACGCTGGTGTCGGCTCTGGCGTGGTCGGCGCTCGGGCTGGTGGCGTTCGTGCCGCTCGTCGGACTGGCCGTGGTGCCGCTGCAGGTTCTCGCGCTCGTCGTCCGCGGCCTGGCGTTCGCGTACATCGGCCTGTCGGCCGCGGGTGCGTATCTGTCGCTCTACCGGCGCGAACCGCGGGCGCTGGCGCGCGCGAGCGCCGTCACCGCCCGTCCGCTGGAACCACGCGAATCAGATTCGGCAGGGCACTGACTTCGCTCAGCGGTTCCGGCATGTCCGGAATCGACGGCACGGTCTCGGCGTTCGGCAGCGGCGACAAGGCGAGCGGCGCCGGCTCCATGTCCCGCGTCGTGCCGGACACCGTCGCGCGGCCGATGATGTCGGCGGAGATCGTCACGAGCACCGGAAACACTCGCGTCCGATCCGTGAAGAGATACGGCGGCGCCGACAACTCCGTCGGCACGTTGTAGCGTCCCTGCGTTTTCCCCTCGCGCGTGTCGTACGCCTGCAGCAACGGCGTCGTGCCGGCGACGACGAGCGTCTCGAGGTACCGCAGCGGCCCGGCGATCGGCCGCACGGCGAGCGGGCTCTTCCAGCGCTGCACGCCGCTCGATCGATTGAGCGCGCGCAGCACGTTGTCCAGCGAGACGAAGTACACGGTGCGATCGTCGACGACGGGCAGGCCGATCGCGTCCGCGCCCGTCGGCCAGCGCCACTCCACCTCGCCGCTCTTCGCGTTCAGACAGTAGAAGTAGCGATCCTGCGAGCCGAGAAAAATCCGATCGCCGTCCGGCAGGATGTCGTGGCCGATGCCGCCGAGGCGCGTCGTCCAGGCGACGTCGCCGTTCTGGAGATCGAGCGCGACGATCGTCGTGTCCGCGAGCGCGACGAAGAGTCGAGTCGCCGTGAACGCGGGCGGCGAGCTTGCGGAACGGGGCAGACGCCGCCGCCAGATCTCACCGCCGTCCGACGTACGGTGGGCGACGATGTCGCCGTCCGCGGTCGCCACGATCAGTTGCTCGCCGGCGACGACGGGCGTGACGGCGAGCTCATCGTTGGACTCCTGTGTCCAGATTGTCGTGCCGTCGCCGAGCGACAGCGCCAGCAGCGCGTCGTCTGTCGCGATGAAGACGGCGTCGGTCCCGATCGCGGGCTGGATCGTCGTCTCGATGTCGGCGAGCCAGAGGCGCGCGCCGCGCTCGAGGTCATACGCGGCGAGCTGGTCGTTCTCGAGCGCGAAGACGGCGTACTTGTCTCGAAATCCCACGGGCGCGGTCAGCGCGTTGTTGAGCGGGAGCGACCACGCGGGCCTGAGCGGGAAGAGCGAGAGCGGCGTCTTGTCGTCAGCCGAGCGCGTCTGCTTGACGGCGCGCCGCGGCGCAGGCGTCGTCTGCGCGCGGACGTGCGTCGCCAGCGCAGCGATGAGGGCAACTGCACTACAACATATTGTGGTCCGCCATCTCACCACACCGTTATAATAGCGTCTATTCCCCAGGCAGCCTGTCGGTGAGTCACCAGACCATCATCGTTCTCGATTTCGGCTCACAGTTCACACAGCTGATTGCCCGTCGCCTTCGCGAGCTTTCGATTTATTCGGAGGTCTGGCCGCCGGACACGCCCGCGGAAAAGATCCGCGCGCGCAAGCCGATCGGCGTGATTCTCTCCGGCGGCCCGAAAAGCGTGTCGGATCCGGGCGCGCCGAAGTGCGAGACCGCCGTGCTGGACGTCGGCGTGCCGGTGCTCGGCATCTGCTACGGCATGCAGTTGATGACGCACATGCTCGGCGGCACGGTGTCGCCGGCGCCGCAGCGCGAGTACGGCCACGCGACGGTCACGCTGTCGCCGGACGCCGTGCTCTTCAAGGACGTGCCGGGTGAAGTGCGCGTGTGGGCGAGCCACGGCGACTTCGTCGCGGCCGCGCCGTCCGGGTTCACCGTCCGTGCGACGAGCGCCAACGCGCCGGTCGCGGCGATGGACGACATCTCGCGCTCGCTCTACGCGCTGCTGTTCCATCCGGAAGTCGTCCACACCGAGTTCGGCCTCGAGATCCTCCGGAACTTCGCGTACGGCGTCTGCGGCTGCACGGGCGACTGGACGATGGCGTCGTTCGTGGAGGAGGCGACGAACAAGATTCGCGCGCAGGTCGGGAAGGGCAAGGTCGTCTGCGCGCTGAGCGGCGGCGTGGACTCGACGGTGGCCGCCCTGATTCTGCACCGCGCGATCGGCGAACAGCTGACCTGCATCTTCGTCGACAACGGCGTGCTGCGGCTCAACGAAGCGCAGCAGATCGTGAAGCGCTTCGAGCGGCTGAAGCTGCCGCTCGTCTTCGTCGACGCGTCGAAGGCGTTTCTCGATCGGCTCGCCGGCGTCTCCGATCCGGAGAAGAAGCGGAAGATCATCGGCGCGACGTTCATCGACGTGTTCGAGGACGAAGCGAAGAAGCTCGGCCAGGTCGACTTTCTCGCGCAGGGCACGCTCTATCCCGACGTCATCGAGTCGGTGCCGATCGTCGGCCAGGCCTCGCTCATCAAGAGCCACCACAACGTCGGCGGATTGCCGGAGCGGATGCGGATGAAGCTCGTCGAGCCGCTGCGCGAGCTGTTCAAGGACGAAGTCCGCGAGGTCGGACGCAAGCTCGGGCTCGACGAAGAGTTCGTCGTCCGCCAGCCGTTCCCGGGACCGGGCCTCGCCGTCCGGATCCTCGGCGACATCACGCCGGCGAAGCTCGATCTCCTTCGCCGCGCCGACGACATCGTCTCGCAGGAGATCAAGCGCGAGAAGTGGTACACGCGGCTGTGGCAGAGCTTCGCCGTCCTGCTGCCGGTGCAGAGCGTCGGCGTGATGGGCGACGAGCGGACGTATGAGTTCACCGTCGCGATTCGCGCGGTCGAGAGCCGCGACGGCATGACCGCCGACTGGGCGCGCCTGCCGCACGATCTGCTCGCGCGCATCTCGTCGCGCATCGTCAACGAAGTCCGCGGCATCAACCGCGTCGTCTACGACATCTCCTCCAAGCCGCCATCGACGATAGAGTGGGAGTAAGACTGATGACTGGCCACTGGAGACTGGTGACTGCGCGTGGCTGAGTTCGTCCACCTGCATCTTCACACGGAGTTCTCGCTGCTCGACGGCGCGTGCCGGATCGACGAACTGCTCGATCAGGCGGCGGTCTTGAAGATGCCGGCCATCGGCGTCACCGAGCATGGGAACATGTTCTCGTCGGTCATCTTCCACGACCACGCGAGAGCCCGAGGCATCAAGCCGATTCTGGGCTGCGAGGTGTACGTCGCGCCGGGCAGCCGTCTCACGAAGAGCGGGAATCCGGGCGAGACGGCGAATCATCTGATCCTGCTCGCTGAAACCAACGAGGGCTACAGCAACCTCATCAAGCTCGTCTCCGCCGGCTACACCGAAGGCTTCTACTACAAGCCGCGCATCGACAAGGAACTCCTCGCGCAGCACTCGAAGGGCCTCATCGGCATGAGCAGCTGCCTGAAAGGCGAGGTCGCCGAAGGCCTGTCGCATCAGCAGGAGCGGAAGGCGATTGAAGCCGCGGCGGCGTACCGCGACATCCTCGGACCCAGCAACTTCTTCCTCGAGATGCAGTGGCACGGCATCGAGGAGCAGGCCGTCGTCAACAAAGGCCTGCCGGCGCTCGCGAAAGATCTGAAGCTGCCGCTCATCTGCACGAACGACGTGCACTACCTCCGCGAAACAGACGCGCATCCGCACGACGTGCTGCTGTGCATCGGCACCGGCAAAGCGTTCACCGATCCGAAGCGCCTGCGGTACGACAGCCGGAACTTCTTCCTGAAGACGCCGGAGCAGATGGCGGAGGCGTTCCAGGATTATCCGGAGGCGCTCGCCAACACGATGCGCATCGCCGAGCGGTGCGACGTGAACCTGGCGAAGGGCAGGAACTACCTGCCGAACTTCGACGTGCCGGCCGGCTTCACCGTCGACAGCTACTTCGAGCACGTCACGCGCGCGGGCTTCAAGGACAGGCTGCCGAAGCTGCAGCACCTGGCGTCCATCGGCGCGCTCCGCCACACGATCGACGAGTACGAGACGCGCCTCTCGTATGAAATCGCGATGATCAAGAAGATGGAGTACCCCGGGTACTTCCTGATCACCTGGGATTTCATCACGTACGCGCGCGATCAGGGCATTCCGGTCGGGCCGGGCCGCGGGTCCGCGGCGGGCAGCCTGGTGGCGTACTGCCTGCGCATCACGGACGTCGATCCGCTCGACTTCGATCTCATCTTCGAGCGGTTCCTCAATCCCGAGCGCGGGTCGCTGCCGGATATCGACATCGACTTCTGCGAGCGGCGCCGCGGCGAAGTCATCGAGTACGTCACGCGGAAGTACGGCCGCGAGAACGTCGCGCAGATCATCACGTTCGGCACCATGAAAGCGAAGGCCGTCGTCCGCGACGTCGGGCGCGTGCTCGAGATGCCGTTTGCCGACGTCGACAAGGTGGCCAAGCAGATTCCGGCCGCCCTCGACATGACGCTCGACAAGGCGCTCGAAGAGAACCCGAACCTCCGGGAGATGGAGAAGAACGACCCGAAGGTGAGGGAACTGCTCAGCGTCGCCAAGCGGCTCGAGGGCATGACGCGCCACGCCTCGGTCCACGCCGCCGGCGTCGTCATCGCGCCCAGCGCCATCACGAACTACGCACCTTTATATAAAGGAGCGCGCGACGAAATCGTGACGCAGTGGTCCATGAAGGACATCGAGCGGGTGGGCCTGCTCAAGATGGACTTCCTGGGCCTCTCGACGCTGACGTTGATCTACGACGCGATCGCGGAGATCAAGCGGACGACCGGCCAGACGCTCGACATCGACGCGATCCCGCTCGACGATGCGAAGACGTACCAGATCTTCCAGGAAGGCCAGACCTATGGCGTCTTCCAGTTCGAGTCGAGCGGCATGCGCGACCTGCTGCGCAAGTCCAAGCCGCAGCGGCTCGACGACCTCATCGCCCTGAACGCCCTCTACCGTCCCGGCCCGCTTCGCAGCGGCATGGTGGACGACTACGTGGCGCGCAAGCAGGGCAAGACCGAGGTGAAGTACGAGCTGCCGGAGCTCGAGCCGGTGCTGTCGGACACGTACGGCGTCATCGCGTACCAGGAACAGGTCATGCGCATCTCGAACGTCGTCGCCGGCTTCTCGCTGGCCGAGGCGGACATCCTGCGCAAGGCCATGGGCAAGAAGAACATCGAGGTCATGCAGAAGCAGCGCGACAAGTTCGTCGACGGCGCGAAAAAGCGCGGCGTGAACGAGAAGAAGGCTGCGCACCTGTTCGACCTGATGGAGCACTTCGCCGGCTACGGCTTCAACAAGTCGCATTCGACGACGTATGCGTACCTCGCGTACCAGACGGCGTACCTGAAAGCGAACTTCCCGTGGCACTTCGCGGCGGCGCTGTTCACGATCGAAGCGCAGAACACCGAGAAGCTCGCGATGTATCTCGGCGAGGCGCGCGAGCGCGCCATTCCCGTGCTGCCGCCGGACATCAACGAGAGCTCGCTGCGATTCACGGTCGAAGAGAAGGGCGTGCGGTTCGGCCTGACGGCGATTAAGAACGTCGGCGAAGGCGCCATCGAGTCGTTGCTGAAGGTGCGCGCGAAGCAGGGACGCATCACGTCCCTGCACGCGCTCTGCGAAGAGCTCGATCTCCGGCTCTTCAACAAGCGCGTTTTCGAGAGCCTCGCGAAAGCCGGCGCGCTCGACTCGCTCGCGGCCGGCGTCGCCGGGCACTCACGTGAAACGCGCCCGCGGATCGTCGCCGCCGTCGATGCCGCCTGCGAGTACGGCGCGAGGCAGCAGCGCGACCGCGAGCAGGGACAAGGCGGACTGTTCGGCGAAGTTGAGCCGTCCGGCAGCAACGGAGACGGCTCGTCGACAACGCTGCCGAACGCGCCGGCCTGGAGCGAGCAGGAGCAGCTCGCGTTCGAGAAAGAGACGCTCGGTCTGTACTGGAGCGGCCACCCGGTCGATCGTTATCGAGGCAAGCTGAAGGAGTTCGGCGCGAAGACGATCGCCGAGCTCGCCGAGACACCGATGAGCCCCGAGCCCGCGGAGACGTGGGGACCCGGCGGACGCAAGCCCATTCAGGCCGACACGTCCGTCGGCGGCGTCGTCGCGACCGTCCGGCAGCTGAAGACGAAGAAGGGCGACCGCATGGCCGTCTTCACGCTCGAAGACGCGCAGGGCAACATGGAGGTGATCGCCTTCCCGGAGACGTACCAGAAGTCGGCGCCGCTCATCGAAGCCGGGACGCTGGTCCTCGTTCGCGGCAAGCTCGAGCGCGACGACGAGACCGCCCGGGTCCTCGCGTCGGAGATTCTTCCGCTCGACAGCGTCCGCGAAAGAGTCGCCCGCGAGGTCGCCATCCGTGTCAAGATGCCTGCGGACCGCCGCGTGTTCGAAGCGCTCGGCGAAGTGTTCTCGCGCCATCGCGGCGACCGGCGCGTGTCGTTCGAGCTCGAAGTGCCGTCGGACGCCGCCAAGCCGCTTCGCGTGCGTGCCGACATCTCGTCGCAGATTCGGGTCCGGCCGTCGTCCACGCTGATCTCGGAGGTCGAGCAGATCGTGGGTCATGGGGCCGTCGTGTTGCGCTGATGCCTGAAACACTGGATTTCGAAGAGCCCATCGCGCCGCTCCTCAAGGAGCTGGACGAGCTGCTCGCGCTGCCGCGGACGGACTCGGCGCAGCGCGAGATCGACGCGCTGCAGCGGCGCATCGACGTGCTGCGTGCGTCCGTGTACGGCTCGCTCACGCCGTGGCAGCGCGTGCAGGTCGCGCGGCATCCGAATCGTCCCGGCTTCGAGTCGTTCATCGGCCTGATGTTCGACGGCTTCGTCGAAATCCACGGAGACCGCCGTTTCGCCGACGATCACGCGATCATGACCGGCTTTGCCGGATACAAGGGCCAGCAGGTTCTCGTCGTCGGCCATGTGAAGGGCGTCGATACCAAGGAGAAGATCTTCCGCAACTTCGGCTACGCGCGTCCCGAGGGGTACCGCAAGGCGCTGCGGGCGATGCGGCTGGCCGAGAAGTTCGGGCGGCCGATCGTCGTCTTCATCGACACGCCGGCGGCCTACCCGGGCATCGAGTCCGAGGAGCGCGGCGTCGCCGAAGCGATCGCCGTCAACCTCCGCGACATGATGCTGCTCGACACGCCGATTATCGTCATCGTCTCGGGCGAAGGCGGGAGCGGCGGCGCGCTCGGCATCGCCGTCGGCGACGCGGTGCTGATGCAGGAGCACGCCATCTACAGCGTGATTCCGCCGGAAGGCTGCGCCGCGATCCTCTGGCGCGACGCGAACAAGAAAGTCGAGGCCGCGGCTGCGCTCAAGCTGACGGCGCCGGACCTGCTGAAGGCCGGCATCATCGATCGCATCATTCCTGAGCCGATCGGCGGGGCGCATACGGATCCGCAGGCGGCCGCAGTCCTCGTGAGCGGCGTTCTCGATGAGGTGCTCGCCGAGGTCGCGTCGCTGGCCCCGGTCGTGCGGCTCGATCGGCGATACGAGAAGTTCAGGAATATGGGTAGGTTGGGGATTGATTTTGTGGAGGAGGGGTAGGGGATGCACAGGAAGGGAAGGAACCGTCCCCCACGGAAATCGCCACCACGGAGGAAAGGAGGAAAGGAGGCTTACTCGGTTGCCGGACCTCTCCCTCCTCCGGAGTTGTTGAACACTCGCTTGATGCCGTCGCGCAGATGCGGCACATTGAAATTAATCAACAAGCCGATTTGATGATTACTGAGCTTCAAGTACGTCAGAACTTGAGCGAGATGCAGCGGGTGCAGTTTTTCCAC
>DATNBT010000107.1:0-14175 GCA_035571855.1 Vicinamibacterales bacterium | reverse complement strand
CGGCGAACAGCCGGCTGCGCGCCGATCTCGCGTATCACGGAGAACAGCGCGAGATGCCGACCTTTGTCCCAAGCATGGCGTTGTCGACCGACAACGCGGCGATGATTGCGGCGGCGGGCCTGAGAAAGCTGCAGACCGGCGTGCTCGCGCCCGCGGATCTCAACGCGGACGCGGCGCTGGTCTTGTGAAGGTTGGCAGTGTGGCATCTGGTCAAATGACCAAATGACCAAATGACCAAATGACCAGATGACCAGATGACCAGATGACCAGATGCAGAAATTCATATGCGCGTTCACACCGACTATCTCTGGTTCAACACGAAGAAGCGCCAGGAGTTCATCCGCATCACGGACGAGGTCGCGAAGATCGTCGGCGACAGCGGCGTGAAAGAGGGGACGGTGCTCGTCTCGGCGATGCACATCACGGCGGGCGTGTACGTGAACGACTGGGAGGAGGGCCTGATCAGCGACTTCCAGGTGTGGCTCGAGAAGCTCGCGCCGGCCGGCCTCGACTACGAACACCATCAGACCGGCGAGGACAACGCCGACGCGCATCTCAAGCGCACGATCATGGGCCATCAGGTGATCCTGCCGATCACGAACGGCACGCTGGATCTCGGGCCGTGGGAACAGGTCTTCTACGCCGAGTTCGACGGCCAGCGGAAGAAGCGCGTGGTCGTGAAGGTCATGGGCCTGTGACCGCACGCCTCGCCGCGGCGCTCTTCGCGATCGGCGTCGCCGCGGCCGCCGCGCAGCAGCAGGCCGTGTATCTCGTCGAAGTCGACGCCGTGGTGACCGACGATGCGGGAAAGCCGGTCGTGGGGCTGAAGCAGGAAGACTTCGACGTCAAAGACGACGGGAAGAAGGTCGAGGTGAAGACGTTCGACGCCGTCGCGGAAACCGGCGAGCGCCTCGTCGCGCGATCGATCGTCCTGCTGCTCGACGACAGCGGGTTCGGGGCCGGCAATACGCTGCCGGTCCAGCAGATCGCCCGGACGTTCGTGGCGCGGATGGCGGCGCCCGATGAATTCAGCGTCATCCGCCTGAGCAACCGGCGCGACGAAGCCTTCGGCGATCGCCTCGAAGCGCTGCTGAGAATCTCGGAATACCGATCGGACGCGATGCCGTTCTTCGGCCGCGAGACGCTCGAGAACGCGCTGCAGGTCCTGGCGAAGGTCTCGCGCACGCTGGAGCCGATCGAACACCGGCGCAAGGCGATCGTCTGCATCGGCGTTCCGGACATCTGCGGCGTCCAGGAGCCGACGGGCCGCACGAGCCTGGTGTGGCGATTCTGGATCGACGCCGCGACCGCCATGGCGCGTGCGAACGCGAGCCTGTACTCGCTCGAGCCGAACGGCGCGCCGCGGCGCAGCAACCTCACCGCCAACTCCGTCGCCGAGGCGACGGGCGGTCAGGTGTTTCTCAGCACGACCGACGTCGGCCGGACGATCGACATCGTCCGCCGCGATACGGGCAACTACTACCTGCTCGGCTACTGGCCGGCGGTGTCCGACAAGCCGCTGCATTCGGTCGAGGTGAAGGTCCACAGGCGCGGCCTGCACGTGCTCGCGCGGCATGTCCGCGGCGTCCCGTCGTGAAGCCCTATCCCGAGCGGCCCGTCGTCGGTGTCGGCGCGGTCGTCCTCGACGGCGAGCGCGTGCTGCTGATCCGGCGCGGACACGCGCCGCTCAAGGGGCAGTGGAGTCTGCCGGGCGGCGGCGTCGAGCTGGGCGAGACGCTCGAGGACGCGGTGGCGAGGGAAGTGCTCGAGGAAACCGGGCTGACGATCGACGTCGGCCCGATCGTCGAAGTGCTCGACCGCATCAGCCGCGACGCGGACGGCCGGGTCGAGCATCATTTCGTCCTCGTCGATTTCGTCGGCCGCGCCACCGGCGGCGAGCTGCGGGGCGCCACCGACGCGGAAGACGCGGCCTGGGTCGCGCTCGCGGATCTTCGCCGCTACGAAGTCGCGCCTGTTACTATCAGCGTCATTCAGAAGGCGGCGGCGCGCGGATTCGCCACGGGCGACCGGCCGCTCACGTGGCGATAGCGTGATGACGCTGAATCGAGACGCAGCCTGGCAGCTGCTCACCGAGTACACGACGGGCGACAGCCTGCTGAAGCACGCCATGGGCGTCGAGGCGGCCGTGCGCGGGTACGCGCGGAAGTTCGGCGGCGACGAAGACGACTGGGGCGTCGTCGCGCTGCTGCACGACTTCGATTACGAACGCTGGCCGTCGCTCGACGATCACCCGTTCCGCGGCTGCGAGATTCTGCGCGAGCGCGGCTATCCCGAGTGGGTGACGCGCGCGATCCTGTCGCATGCTGAATACAGCGGGGTCCCCAGGGAAAGCCAGCTGGAGAAGACGTTGTGGGCGTGCGATGAGATGGCCGGCTTCGTGACGGCCGCGTCTCTCGTGCGCCCGAGCAAGAGCATCCTGGACCTCGAGCCCGCGTCCGTCATCAAGCGGATGAAGGACAAGGCCTTCGCCCGCGGCGTGAAGCGCGAGGACCTGCGGAAGGGCGCCGAGGAGCTCGGGCTGCCGCTCGACGAGCACATCGGCAACGTGATCGCGTTCATGCGCGAGCGGGCGGATGCGCTCGGCCTTCGAGGAACGCTGTGAATCGCACCGCCGTATATCCCACTGTCCATGGCTGACACGGATCCGGTCGTCTCGCTCGACAACGTCGTGGTCGAGTACGGCCGCAACCGCGCCCTCAACGGCGTCACGGCGGCGTTTTCGGCCGGCGCTGTCGGCCTTCTGGGGCCGAACGGCGCCGGCAAGAGCACGATGATCAAGTCGCTGCTCGGGTTCATCGCTCCGGCGCAGGGACAGATGCGCGTGCTGGGCCTCGACGTCGCGACTTCTCCGATCGACATTCGCGCCCGCATCGGCTACATGCCGGAAAACGACGCGCACATTCCCGGGCTCACCGCCGTCCAGTTCGTGTCGTACTGCGGCGAGCTCGCCGGTCTGCCGCGCGCCGACGCGACGCAGCGCGCGCACGAAGTTCTCTATTACGTGGGACTCGGCGAAGCGCGATACCGCACGGTGGACACGTACTCCACGGGCATGAAGCAGCGGATCAAGCTCGCCCAGGCGCTCGTGCACGATCCCGACCTGCTGTTTCTCGACGAGCCCACCAACGGCATGGACCCGAAAGGCCGCGACGAGATGCTCGAACTGGTGCGCGACCTCGCGCACAACAAGAACGTGAATCTGATTCTCTCGTCGCACGTCCTGCCGGACGTCGAGTACGTCTGCGACCGGGTCGTCGTGCTCGACAAGGGGAAGATCGCGGCCGCCGGTCCCATCGACGCGCTGAAGCAGCCGCGCGGCAGGATGTACGAGCTGCGCGTCAAGACGCACGACGGGCTGGAGGCGTTCTTCGACCGGCTGAAGGCCGCCGGCATGGAGTGTCACTTCACCGACGAGGACGTCGTGCGGGTGTTCGTGCCCGGCGACGGGGGCGCGCGGGATCTGTTCGGCGTGGCCGCGGCCGAGGGCGTTCAGGTGCGGCACCTGCGCCCGAGCGTGCCGACGCTCGAGGACGTGTTCGCGCATGCGGTGGGCGAAGACTGATGCCGATTCACGATCAGGGATACCGCCGGTACGAAGGATCGAAGGCGCGCGGGCGCGCCTGGTTCGTGATTTTCTCGACCAGCGTCCGCTCGATGATGGGCAGCCGGCGCTGGATCGTGCTGATGATCGCGTCGTGGATTCAGTTCATCGTCCGCGCCGTCCAGTTCTACATCGCCGCCAACTTCTCGCAGGCCTCCGTCGTCGCCCCGACCGCCGCCACGTTCCGCGACTTCTTCGACAAGCAGGACCTCTTCGTCTTTCTCGTCACGATCTCGCTCGGCGCGGCCGCCATCGCCGAGGATCGGCGCGCCAACGCGCTGCAGATCTACCTGTCGAAGCCGCTGACGCGGCTGGAGTACATCTTCGGCAAGCTCTCGGTGCTGATGGCGTTCCTGCTGTTCATCACGTGGGTGCCCGCGATGCTGCTGCTGGTGGTCGAGATCGCATTCACCGGATCGTTCTCGTTCCTGACGTCCAACCTGCATCTGATTCCCGCCATCACCCTCTTCGCGCTCATCGAAGTGCTGATGGTGTCGATGTGCATCCTCGCGCTGTCGTCGCTGTCGACGAACAGCCGGTTCGTCGGAATCCTCTTCACCGCGCTGATTTTCTTCAGCGATGCGCTGTACGGCGTCATGCGCGCGGTCACTGGCGGCACGTCGGTGTCCTGGATCGCCTTCGGCAACAACCTCGCGCAGGTCGGCGACGCGATCTTCCGCGTTCCGCTGCGCTATGAGACGCCGTGGTTCGTCTCGCTCGCGGTCGTGCTCGCGCTCATCGGGGTGTCCGCGGTCATCCTGGAGCGCCGCATCCGCGGCGTGGAGATCGTCGCGTGAGCGGCGCGCCTGTCGTCGCCGCGGAGCACCTCTCGAAGTGGTACGGGCAGGTGATCGGATTGAACGACGTCACGCTGACCGTGCCGCCCGGCATCACGGGACTGCTGGGTCCGAACGGCGCCGGCAAATCGACGTTCATGAAGCTGATGACGGGCCAGTTGAAGCCGAGCAAAGGCGGCATCACCGTCCTCGGTCAGCCGATCTGGGACAACCCGAAGGCGTACTTCCACATCGGCTTCTGTCCCGAGCAGGACAAGTTCTACGAGCGCATGACCGGCCGTGAGTGGGTGACGGCGCTCGTCGGGTTGAACGGCGTCACCGAAACGGCCGCGAGGGAGATGGCGAGCCGGGCGCTCGAAACTGTCGGCCTGAGCGACGTCGGCGACAAGAAGATCGCCGCCTACAGCAAGGGCATGCGCCAGCGCGTGAAGCTCGCGCAGGCGCTCGCGCACGATCCCGAGCTCCTGATTCTCGACGAGCCGCTGTCCGGCATGGATCCGCTCGTCAGGCGCAAAACGATCCGTCTGATCAAAGACTGGGCGCGCGCCGGCAAGAGCATCATCGTCTCGAGCCACATCCTGCACGAGATCGAGTCGATGACGTCCAACATCCTGCTGATCAACCAGGGGCGCATTCTGGCCGAAGGGAACGTCCATCAGATTCGCGATCTGATCGACGAGCATCCGCACATGGTGTTCATCCGCGCCGATCGCACCCGCGAACTCGCGCGGCAGTTCCTTGCCGACGACGACGTGCTGAGCCTGAAGTTCGAGGACGGCGGGCTGGCGATCCAGACGGGGCGGCCGGATAAGTTCTATGCGCGGCTGACCGAACTGGCCGCGTCGGGCGAGTGGGGCGCCATCCACGAAGTCACCTCGCCCGACGACAACCTGCAGGCCGTCTTCCAGTATCTGGTGAAGTCCTGATGGAAACCCCGCGCGTCATCCCGTCGGCGCTTCGCGTGTTCGAGTTCTCGCTCGGACAGATGCTCTGGTCGAGGCGATCCGTCTTCCTGGCGCTGCTCGTCGGCGCGCCGATCGCGATGGCGCTCGGCATCCGCATCATCGCCGCGGCGCACGGCCTGCCGGTGATCAACGGCGCAGGGCTGACCGGCCCGACGCTGTTCGGCATCCTGATGTGGCTGCTGTTCGTGCGCTTCATCGTGCCGGTGCTCGGCGTCTTCTACGGCACCTCGCTCATCGCTGACGAAGTCGACGACAAGACCATCACGTACCTGTTCACGCGTCCGGTGCCGCGATCGGCCGTGCTGCTGGGCAAGTACTTCTCCTATCTCGCCTGCGTCGTCCTGCTGGTGCTCCCGTCGGTCATCGTCGTGTACTTCCTCATCGTGCCGATCGGAGGGTCCATCGGGCAGTCGTTCCCGCAACTGGCGGCCGACCTCGGCATGCTCGTTGTCGGCCTGGCCTCGTACGGCGCGGTCTTTTCGTGGGTTGGAGCCCGGCTGAAACGGCCGCTCATTGTCGGGCTGGTGTTTGCGTTCGGATGGGAATCGACCGTGCTGCTGATTCCGGGCTACCTGAAGCGGTTGAGCGTGGCGTACTACCTGCAGGCTCTGGTGCCGCATGCCATGCCCCAGGACTCGTCCATCAGCTCGCTGCTGTCGGCCTTCCAGGAATTGCCGGCCGTCTGGGTTAGCCTTGTGTGCCTGACTGGCATTACAGTAGTGGGGCTGTGGCTGGCCGGACGCACGGTCGAGAAACGCGAGTATGTGCTCGAACAATAGTGCGCGCACGTCCGTATAAGGATCGTGCGTGACCAAATGAGCGCCAAAACCCGCTATTTCGTCATCGTTTCGCTTCTCGTCATGGGTGTCGGGCTCGGCACCGGCCTTGTCGCCTACTACGTCGGATTTCCCGCCACCGCATTTTTCAGCAAAAACGGTCCTGAAGAGCTCCGCTACATGCCAAGCACGGCCACGGTCGTCGGGGCCGTCGAGGTCCGCGAGATCATGGCGTCGGATCTCCGGCAGAGGCTGAAGGACAAGTTCGGGTCGGACGCCCAGGACAACAGCCGCCGCCAGTTCCAGGAACTCACCGGCATCAACTTCGAAACCGACATCGAGCGCATCGTCGCCTGCTTCGACTCGCATTCGAGCGCGGACAACACGGCGCTCGTGCTGGCGCGCGGCACGTTCGACGCGACGAAGATCGAGGCGCTGATGCGCGAACACGGCGCCGAGGTGCAGGATTACAGGGGCAAGCGGCTGATTCTGGCCACGAAGCTCTTCCCCGAAGACACCGCGGACCACGCCCTGAACAACGACAGCAACGACACCGACGTCCAGCCCCGTAAGCTCCCCGCGCACAACACCAACATGGCCCTGACGTTCATCGAGCCCGGCCTGGTGGCGTTCGGTGGGCGGCCGCTCGTGGAGCAGGCGATCGACCTCCACACCGGCGGCGGCAGCAGCGCGGCGACGAACGACGATCTGGTCGCGCATCTCCGCGGTCTCGAGGGCAGCAACGCGTGGATCGTCGGCAGGCTCGACGCGATTCGCGAGCGTGCCAAGCTGCCGGAATTCGTCGCGAACCAGATTCCGCCGATCACGTGGTTCACGGTTCGCGGCCAGATTGACGGCGGCGTTGCCGCCCGAATCACGGCCGAGGCAAGAGACGACGAGTCGGCCAATCAGCTCCGCGATGTCGTCCGCGGGTTCCTCGCCCTCGCCAAACTCCAGACCAGCTCCAAACCCGAATTCCAGCGCTTCGTGCAGTCACTCCAGCTTGGAGGGACGGGCACGACCGTGTCGCTGGCCGTGGACGTCCCCGCGCAGGTGTTCGACGCGCTCGGGGCGGCCGTTCCGAAGCAGAAGCAGTAAACAGATTTCGCGCCCTTTTTCTGCCCGTGCGGTAGAATTCGCCTGCCGTGACCGACCTGGTTTTCTTCTACGGCACCCTCATGAGCGGGTTCAAGCGCCCGGGCCGCCAGCGGCTCGACGCAAAGCTCACCCCGCTCGGTCGAGGATCCATACGCGCGCAGTTGTTCGACGTCGGGCTGTATCCCGCGGCCATTCCTGCTTCGGACGCGTCCGTCCAGGGCGAGCTGCACCGGATGGTCGACGCCGACGTGCTGCACGAGCTCGATGAGATCGAGGGCTATCGTCCCGAGCAGCCCGACACCAGTCTGTACCGGCGCGTCGAAACTCCGGTGACGCTCGACGACGGCCGCGTCGAGTCCGCCTGGACGTACTTCTACAACGCCCCGCTCGGCAACGCGCCGCGTATCGAGTCAGGCGACTACCTCGACTACCTCAGAGTGAATCGGTGATCCGTGCGGCGCGCGTGGTCCTGGCGTTCGCGGTCGTCGCGAGCGCCGGCCGTGCCGCGTACGCGCAGGCCGCTCCCGATCTGGATCCGAAGATCGTGCAACTCGTCGCGCAGGTCTCACAGGAGCGGCTGACGGCGACGCTGAAGCAGCTCGAGACCTTCGGCACGCGTCATACGATGTCTTCGACCGACAGCGCGACGCGCGGCATCGGCGCCGCGCGTCGGTGGATCTTCGACGAGTTCAGGAGCTTCAGTCCCCGGCTGCAGGTCGGCTTCGACACGTACGTCATCGCGAAGCAGGGACGCATCACTCGCGACACCGAAGCGCGGAACGTCATGGCCGTGTTGCCGGGCAGGTCGCCGCGGCGCGTGTACATCAGCGGACACTACGACAGTCGGTCGGCCGACGTGCTCGACGCCGGCGCGGCCGCTCCCGGCGTCAACGACGATGGCAGCGGCGTCGCCCTGACGCTGGAGCTGGCGCGCGTCTTCAGTCAGAGCGGCGTCGAGTTCGACGCGACGCTGGTGTTCATGTGCCACGTCGCCGAAGAGCAGGGGCTCATGGGCGCGAAGCTGCACGCGCAGCGGGCGAAGGAACAGCACGTCGTCATCGACGCCGTCCTCAACAACGACATCGTCGGCAACGACCGGGGCGGGAACGGCATCGTCGACGGCGAATCGATTCGCGTGTATTCGGAAGGGCCGGAAGACTCGCCGTCGCGCGAGCTCGCGCGGTACGTCCAGCGCTGGGGCATGCGCTACGTCCCGTCGCACCGCGTGCGGCTGATGGCGCGGCCCGATCGGTTTTCACGCGCCGGCGACCACACGGGTTACAACCAGTACGGATTTCCCGCCGTCGGCTTCCGAGAGTCGCGCGAGAACTTCACGAGGCAGCACGACGCGCGCGATACGTTCGAAGGCCTCTCGCCGGCGTATCTCGCGCAGAACGCGCGTGTAAACGCCGCGGCGGCGGCGACGCTGGCGCTTGCGCCGGAACGCCCCGTCGTCACGAACGACCGGGGCCAGGCGACGATCGACGGGCAGCCGTCCGGCTACGATGCCCACCTGCGATGGAAAGCGTCGCCGGGCGCGACGGCCTATCGCGTCTTCTGGCGCGAGGCGTGGGGCCCCGACTGGCAGCACGACGTGCTCGTCGGCAACGTGACGGAGCTGACGCTGCAGAACACGCTCATCGACGACCTGGTGTTCGGCGTCGCCGCCGTCGACGCGCTGGGCCACGAGAGCATCGTCTCTCCGTACATCGCTCCGCCGTCCACGGCCGTGGACGCCGGCGACATCAAGACCGTCCCGGCCCGTTAAACCGAGCGGCGTCCTTCTTTAATTGCTTCGATGAAGTCGCGGACCGCGTTGAAGACGCGTTCGCTCGGCTCGATGAACTCGATGCCGGATCGGTAGATCACGGTCTCCTGTTCGACGTCGCTGATGCTGCAGTGGGCCACGCGGCCCTTGATGACGATCATGCGGTCGCCGAGCGCGAGGCGGAAGTCGTGAAGGGAATCGAGCTGAAGAGGGAACGCGCTTTCGACCTGTACGCCGCCCGGGCTGATCTCCTTGATGATCACGGGTTGAAACACCATGACCTCACCATTGAGCTCGCCGAGGATTTCTATGCGGTCGTTGTCGCGCCTGTCTTCGATCCGGCCCATGCCGGGCTGGACTATACCATGCGGTAATGTCCGCCCCGGGCCGCCGCAGTTCGACCTAGTTCATCGATGCTGCGGGCACCGCCTGCAGCATCTGCTCGTCGTCCTCGACCTCCTCGCGATCGAGGAACGTGGTGGTTTCGGCGGGCAGTTCGTACTCGCTCAGGCAGGTGAGCAGCGGAATGGTGCGCGTGTCGTCATCGAGCTTGAGCATCGAGAGCACCTGGAACCCCTCGCGCTCGTGCATGTCGAGGCACAGGATGATGAGTGACGGCTTCTCGTGCTTGATGTGCGAATACGCGTGAGCGTTGGACTCCACAAAGACGACGTCATAGTGGCCGGCCGTCAACACGGGCTGCACCATGTCGAGCAGGTCTGTCGTGCCGTTGACGATGACCACTTTTTGCATCGCGTCCCCTGTCACCCCGGGATGATTCAGAAAACGTGCCATCCGTTGAACGACGGTTTTATTGCCGTGTTGCTTCATTCATATGACGGCCGGCAGTGCCGTCCGGTTGCGTAGGTTCCTCTACAATAGGGACATGCAGGATTTGATCAGGCAGCTGCTCGCGGAACTGGGGGAGGATCCGACCCGGGAAGGGCTGCTCAATACCCCTAAACGAGTCGAAAAGGCCCTCAAGTTCCTGACCGGCGGCTACGACGCCAACATCGAGGGCGTCCTCAACGGCGCGCTGTTCACGGTCGACTACAACGAAATGGTCATCGTCAAGGACATCGACTTCTACAGCCTCTGCGAGCACCATCTCTTGCCGTTTTTCGGTAAATGCCACGTCGCATACATCCCGACGACCAAGGTCATCGGGCTGAGCAAGATCCCCCGGCTGGTGGACGTCTTCGCGCGCCGGCTCCAGGTGCAGGAGCGCCTGACGAATCAGATCGCCAACATCATCCTGGACACGATCAAACCGATGGGCGTCGCCGTGGTGATGGAGGCGACGCACCTGTGCATGTCGATGCGCGGCGTGGAGAAGCAGAACTCCTTTGCGGTGACGAGCGCGATGCTCGGCACGTTCCGTTCCGATCCGCGGACCCGTTCCGAGTTTCTCGAGCTGATCAAGCTCCGGCCCGGCACGACGAGCGCGCGGGACCTGATCGCGTCGGGCAGCATGGCATGCGTCGACGAGTAGCTGGCGCGCTCCTCGGGTTCGCCCTCGCTGCGGTTCCGGCGGTCGCGGCGGGACAGACGCCGGCGCCGCGTCGGCCCGCGGCGCGAAAGCCGCCAGCTCTTCCGGCGCCGATCAAGGAAGCGCCGGAGATCGTCTGTCCGACGCCGCTCGGCACCGGCGTCAACACGAAACTCGACTACTGCGACGTGATGACCGGCCGCGACGTCACCGCAGGCGTCCTCGTCCGGTTCCCGGAACACAAAGGTCCGGTGACGCTGTCCTTCGATCTCCACAACCGGCACACGTACTCGGAAGAGCAGGTGAAGGCCAACCGCGCCTACTCGCACTACACCGCGAGCATCGGCGTGCTGACGATGGACAACACGCTCGTGCAGCGTGCGGTCGTCGACAGCGAGTTCCGCAAGGTGACCGACTTCGTCGATCGGATCGGCGGCGGCGCGGGTCCCGCCGGCATCAAGGCCGTCGCGCCCGTCGGCACTGAAATGGTGTCGATGCAGATTCCGGAAGAAGAGAACGAAGTGAGCATTCTCGGCGAGAAGCTGACCGTGGAGCGTCTGGACGGCACGGCCACGTACTCATCGCCGGGCCGGCCGATCGCGGTCATCAGCAACGTGATGATCGAATACCGTCCGCCGCCCCCGACGCCTGCCGCGAAAGCGCCCGCCAGAAAAAAGTAGCGGGTCGTCCGGACGCGGCTTACTTCTTCATGTGCTGCCAGGACTTCTCGTTCTCGAGGCAGTAGTAGTCGAGCAGCTCGCTGTCCAGCACGAGCGGCTGCCTGATCGTCACCGTCCAGGGCGCGGTGTAGTACTTCGGATCGTCGATCGTCATTTCGACTTCGAGCGTTCCGTAGTTCGGCCGGCGGATCTTCTCGGTGAGCCTGCCCGTGCTCGAGAACGGGTTGCCGTTGGCGTCGAGCCACAGGCCGTCCTTGAATCCGATCGTCTGCACTACCAGCGTGTCGCCATCCCACTTCGCCGTCGAGTAGCCGTTCCACGTCGGATTCGGGTCGTCGGGCAGCGGCCGTCCGTCGGTGAAGATCTGTCGGTACTGCATGTTGCGCTCGGTCAGGACAATCACGCGGCCGGGCGTTTCGAAGATCCGCTTGTAGTAGTCGTCGGTCCAGATCCGCGGCGCGTCGCGAGGCATGCAGTGGACGTTCGGATCCTCATCCTGAGCAGCGATGCGGCTCTTCACGAGGTCGGCGACGCCGGGCCGATACGGCGGGCCGCCGGGCAGTGTCGCGGCGATGTTCATGAACTCGCGCGAGATCTGGAGATCGTTGCAGTGCGCGCCGCACTTCGCGCGCGTTTCCCATCCCCACATGCCGCTCAGATCCGGTTTTCCGTCGGCGGTGCGGGGCGCGGGCGCCGACATGTCGGGCTTGCCGTCCGGCGTGCGCGGGACGCCGGGTGTCGGATAGTTGAGCCACTGCGCAAGGGCGAGCGAAGGCAGCGCCGCGAGGAGCATCGCAACGAGAGAGGCGCGTCGCAGGTGAATCCACATACGACGATTCTGCCACGCGGCCGCTCGCGGCGGCTGGAACATCGCGAGAGGGTTGATGAGCGATCCCGTCCTTGGCGAGCGCCATGGCCTCTTTCCTCTTGGCCGGCGTGACGAAGTTGAGTGCGCCGAGCCGCCGGCAATGGCGAGGACCGCAATGGTCACGCGGGCCGTTCGCAAGGGAACCTCCGGGCGCATTCTACGTCGAGGTCCCCAAAAGAAAAGGGCCGGCGCTTTCGCGCCGGCCCCGACTGATGACTGACGACTGACGACTGGAGACTACTCAGTCGCCTTGTGCAGCACCTGCTGCGGGCCCTTCTTCTTGCCGCCCAGGCCCTGGATCTGAATCGTCGGCTGCTCCTTGAGCACCTGCTGGCGATAGAGGCGCGCCATCTCCTCGTGATACTTCGAGTTGTCGTTGTGATCGCGCTTGCGGAGCTTCTCTTCGCGCGCGTTCTTCGCGATGCCGAGCTCGTCGAGGTCGGTCTGCGCGCCGGCGGCCACGGCCTCGGCGTTCAGCGCCAGGTGATGGTCCGTCGTCGGCAGCGGGACGTTCTTGTTGCCGGCGAAGATCTCGTGGCGGCCGTGCTCTTCGTACCACTTCGTGAGCGTCGCCGTCATGTGCATCTTCTCGATGATGTTGCGCCAGCCGATGCCGGTGTTGTACGCGCAGAAGGAGATTTCGCCCTGCTGCGTGGCATACGGGATGATGCACATCTCGGTGCGCCGGAAGTCGTAGTTGAACAGATCCTGGAACCACATGCCCGCGATGAACAGGAAGTTCCAGCGGTCCGAACGGCGCTTGGCGATGTCGGCCGACGTACGGTCGCCTTCGACCCTGCCGTACTTGCCCTTCTCGGCGCTCTTCGTCGCGCCGAACGTCTTGTCGAACTTGCGGAGCAGGTCGACGAGCTTGAACTCCGACGGCGCCTTGAACGGATCGTAGTTGCGCATCAGCGCGAGCGCCATGCCGAGGATGGACAGCGTGCGGCCGCGGGCGGCGTCGCTGACCTGCTGGACGTCCTTGGCGAGCTGCTCGGCCTTCAGGAACGCCGTCACCGGCACGGCTTCCTTCGTTTCCTTGTCGATCATCACCGCCATGCCGACGCCGCAGTTCGGGTGGCAGCCGCACGTCAGCTGGCCGAATTCCTTCTCGGCGCCGTGCGTGACGTCGGCCCAGTCGGTGAAGGCGCCCATGAACGAGATGGGGAACCAGTCGCGGGTCGGCTCGCCGATGCCCGTCTGGTTCTTCACGTCGTGCGCCAGGTGCGACAGCGTGTAGCGCTGCGCGTGGCGGCGCTCGTCGGTGAGCTCCTCGTCGCGGCCCGTGAACGACACCGGCTGGAACGACAGGAAGTTGATCTTCTTCGGGTTGTCGAGCGCGAACTCGATGACGCGGCCGACCTGCTCGTTGTTGACGCCGTTGACGATCGTGATGACGGGGACGATGTCGACGCCCGCGCTGTAGAGGTTTTCGATCGCCTGGAGCTTCACGTCGAAGAGGTTGCCGACGCGGCGGTGCGAGTTGGCCGCGTTGCCGATGCCGTCAAACTGCAGATACGCGTAGCGGAGGCCGGCGTCGGCCGCCTTCTTCGCGTAATCGGCGCTCTTGGCGAACTCGATGCCGTTGGTCGCCGCCTGCACGCTGTTGTAGCCGACCTTGCGCGCGTAGCGGACCGCGTCGAGGAAGTACGGAGAAATCGTCGGCTCCCCGCCGGAGAACTGCACCGACATCTGCCGCTTCGGCTTGATGGTGATCGCGTTGTCGAGCACCGTCTTGATGTCTTCCCACGACAGCTCGTGGACGAAGCCGACCTGGTTCGCGTCCATGAAGCACGGGTCGCACATCATGTTGCAGCGGTTCGTCAGGTCGACGGTGAGCACCGACCCGCGGCCGTGCAGCACGGTGGAGCTGCCGTGGTTGTGCAGCTTCTCGTCGTTGTGCGCGCGGATGTCGCGGCCGGGGAACACCTCTTCGAGATGCTTGAAGAAGGCGGTGTCGATCGCCATCACGTCCTCGAAGTGGCCGTGGATGGGGCAGTCCTTCTCCATGACGATCTTTCCGTCCCTCTCGTGGATGGTCGCCTTGATCTCGCCAACCTTCTCGTTGAGGAGCACCGAAACGTCCTTCTTCCCATCGAGAATCGCCTGGCG
>DATNBT010000106.1:0-4574 GCA_035571855.1 Vicinamibacterales bacterium | reverse complement strand
TGCGCGACGAGACCCGCGAACGGCGCCTTGACGGTCGTGTCGCTGAGCGCTTTGCGCGCGAGGGTCACGCGCGCGCGCGAGGCCTGCAGCGCCTGGAACTGCTGTTCCGCGGCGTTCTTCGCCGACTCGTACTGCTGGCGCGCCGCTTCGACCTGCGTCTTGCGCTGGTCGTACTCCGACTGCGAGACGACGCGCTCGGCGAGCAGCTTTTCGATACGTCCGAACTCCGCCGTGGCGAGATCGAGGTTGGCTTTCGCGTTCGCCACTTCGGGTACGCGGTTCACGTTGTAGCCGCCCTCCTGCGTGAGGGCCAGCCGCGCCTCGATCTGCGCGGCGTTCGCTTCGGCTTCTTTCAGCGACGCCTCGGTCTCGACGGGCGACAGCCGGATCAGCTCGGCGCCCTGGCCGACCGCGCTGCCGCGTTCGACCGGCGTCGAGACGACGCGTCCGCCGGTTTCGGCGGCGACGTCGGCCTGTTCTTCGGCGGTCAGCGTGCCGGTGACGCGGATGAACCGCGCAATCGATTGATCGGTCGCCGTGACGGGCGCCGCCGCGATCGCGGGCGTGACGGTGGTCTTCTCAGACGTTCGTGCGTCGCCGGTACTGCAGCCGGCGAACAGGAGCGCAGTGATCGGGAGGATGAAGGTGAAGCGTGACATATATAAAGGTTGCTCCTAAGACGCCTGAAGACCGCGCAGCGTGACATCGAGAACGAGGCGCGCGAGCGTGTCGGGATCCTCATCCGGACCGAGCCGGGCCGAGAGCCGCATCATCGCCGCGCCCATCAGACCCATTGTCAACACGCGGAAGACGCTGTGCGCGTCGACGCGCGACGGCAGCGCGCCCGAGTCGATGCACGACTGGATCTCGGCGACGAGCTGTCCTTTCATGTCGCGCGCGAACGCGAAGCGCTCGTAAGCCTGGCTGATGCGCGGCACCGAGCGGTCGACGAACATGAGCTCGAAGTACTGCGGGTGTTCCTGGCTGAACTCGTACAGCCTCCAGAAAATCGATTTCAGCCGGTCGACGGCCGGGAGCTGCTTGAGCGCCGGGTCGAGTTTCTCCGGGTTGTCGCCGGAGTGAAGGAGCCGGAAGCCTTCCTCGGCGAGCGCATAGAAGATGTCGTCCTTGCTGGGAAAGTAGCCGTAGATCGCGGCGGGGCTGTATTCGATCTTCTCGGCGATTTTTCTGATCGAGACGTTGCGGTAGCCCTCACAGACGAACAGCTCGCGCGCCGCGTCGAGGATGCCGCGGCGCACAGCCTCCCGATCGCGTTCCTGTCGTTCCTTGATGCCCATTCACGCGATTTTAGTGAACAGTGTTCAGTGAGTCAACGTTGTTCAACTCATCATGATGGTTGGCTTTAGCTGTAGAGTGCTGCAAGTGCTGCTGCGACGTGCGTTTCTCGTCCTCTCGACGATCTGGCTGGTGGCCCTGCCGCTGGCGGCGCTGGCCGCCGGTCATCCGGGCGCGCCGCCCGCCGCGTACGGATTCGCGCTCGGCGTGTACTCGATCGGCCGCGCCGTCTGTCATCAGCTGCCCGTGCGATCGTTTCATCTGCTCGGCATGCGCCTGCCCGTCTGTGCGAGATGCACGGGCATCTACTTCGGTGCGGCAGCGGCGGCGGTGGTCTTCGGCCTGTCGCGCCGAAGCCGCGACGCGGCGAAGGCGGAACGCGTCGAGCCGCGATGGATCCTGCTCGCGGCGCTCGTACCTACGGGAGCCACGCTGGTCTTCGAGTGGACCACGGGAGTCATGCCCGCGAACTGGATTCGCGCGCTCGCGGGACTGCCGCTCGGCGCGGCCGTGGCGTGGGCGATCGCGATGGTAAACTAACGCCCTGTGAGTCCCGCCCGCACCACGACGAACGATCGCACGCAGCCGGCCGTTCTCGTTTTGCTGTGCCTCGGGGCGTGGGCGATCCCCGGCATCGGCCATCTCTGGCTCGGCCGCCGCTCCAAGGGCCTGATCTTCCTCATCGCGCTGCCGCTGATGTTCGTCATCGGCCTCTGGTTCCAGGGCCGGATGCTGCCGTTCGACTTTACCGACCCGGTGGTCGGGCTCGGCGCCGTCGCGCAGTTCGGCATCGGGGTGCTGTTCTTTCTCGTCTCGCCGTTCGGCTACGGCAAGGGCGACGTGCGGGCGGTGTCCTACGAGTACGGCAACACGTTTCTGATCGTCGCCGGCCTGCTGAATCTTCTCGTCGTGCTCGACGCGTACGACGTCGCGGTCGGACGCAAGTGATCACGCACAGCCATCTCGCGATGATGACGATCTTCGCGTTCTTCGTCTCGCTCGTCTTCGCGGTCATCGCGAAGGACACGCCGAAGGAACAGGCGCGGCTCGGCGGGATGATGTTCGCCGGCTTCCTCGCGACAGCCATCGTCGTCAGCTGGCTGATGTACCCGTTTCCGCTGCACTGACACGCGATGCGAACGATTGAAGCGCGATCCGCCGCGGCACGACTGCGCGTCGCGGTGGTCGTCTCGAAATACAACGACTTCGTGACGGACCGCCTGCAGGCGGGCGCGCTGGCCGCGCTCGCGCAGGCCGGCGTCCCGTCCGCGCGGATCACGGTCATCCGGGTGCCCGGCGCGTTCGAGATTCCCTTCGCGGCGCAGCAGGCGGCGGCGACGAAGAAGTTCGACGCGGTCGTCTGCCTCGGCTGCCTGATCCGCGGCGCGACGGCGCATTTCGAGTACATCGCGTCGGCGGTCTCGCACGGCATCACGGCGGCCGCGGCCGCGACCCGCGTGCCGATGTCGTTCGGCGTGCTGACGACGAATTCCGTCGAGGAAGCGATCGAGCGCGCCACCGACGGCCCCTCGAACAAGGGCTGGGAAGCGGCGGTCGCCGCTCTCGAGATGGCGTCCGTCGTCTCGCAGATCCGCCGGTGAAGAAGGACCGCCGTCATCGCGCGCGCGAGGCCGCGCTGCAGATCCTCTATCAATGGGAGGTCGGCAAGTCCGACGTCGACCGCGCCATCGAGACGTTCTTCGATCTGCAGTGGGCCGATGCAAAGCCGCCGGAGGCGGCGCTGCGGGAGTTCGCGGCGGGGCTGGCGTGGGACACCGTCAAGCGGCTCGACGAGGTGGACGCGCTCGTTGCCGACTCGGCGGAGAACTGGCGGCCCGAGCGGATGGCGGTCATCGACCGCCTGATCATCCGCATGGCCGTGTGCGAGCTGATTCGCGACAAGGCGACGCCGCACGCGGTCATCATCAACGAAGCGCTGGAACTGGCGCGGACGTTCAGCACCGAAGACGCCGTGAAGTTCATCAACGGGATGCTCGACGGCATTCGCAGGAAAATGGAGCAGAGATAGCGCGTGGCGACACTCGAGGAGCAGTTAGCGCAGCGGCGATCGAATCTCGACGAGCTCGCGAAGCTCGGCGTCGACGTCTATCCGCGCCGTTTCGATCGCACGCACACGATTTCCGGACTCGTCTCGACCTACGGCGCCCGCACGAAAGAGGAGCTCGAAGGCGAGAAGATTCAGACGACGACGAGCGGGCGCATCCTGGGGATCCGCTCGTTCGGCAAGGCGAGCTTCCTCGTACTGTCGGACGGCCTGAAGACGCTTCAGGTGTACATCCGCCAGGATTCGGTGCCCGAGCTGGACTTCAAGATCTTCAGGCTCCTCGATTTCGGCGACGTCATCGGCGTCGAAGGCTGGCTGTTCCGGACGAAGACGAACGAGTTCTCGATCCACGCGTCGCGGATGCACTTCCTCGTGAAGTGCCTGACGCCGCTCCCTGAGAAGTGGCACGGGCTGACCGACGTCGAGATCCGGTACCGCCAGCGCTATCTCGATCTGATCGTGAATCCCGCCGCGCGGGAGGTGTTCGAAGCGCGCAGCCGGGTGATCGCGGCGATCCGCGAGTTCATGACCGGCCGCGGGTATCTCGAGGTCGAGACGCCGATGATGCAGCCGATCGCCGGCGGGGCGCTCGCGCGGCCGTTCATCACGCATCACAACACGCTCGACATGAAGCTCTACCTCCGCATCGCGCCCGAGCTGTACCTCAAGCGGCTGAGCGTCGGCGGCATGGAGAAGATCTTCGAAATCAACCGCAACTTCCGGAACGAGGGGATCTCGACGCAGCACAACCCCGAGTTCACGATGATGGAGTTCTACGAAGCGTACGCGGACTACCATCAGCTGATGACGCTGACCGAGGAGCTGGTGTCCACGGTGGCCCGGAAGGTCACGGGCGGCGATCAGGTGACGTACGGCGACCAGATTCTTTCGTTCACGCCGCCGTTTGCGCGCGTGTCGCTCCGCGACGCCGCCCGCGCGGCGGCGTCGAAGAAGCTCGGCAGAGACGTCAGCGACGGCGATCTGCGCGGACGCGACACGGCCGCGGCGATTGCCAGGCAGCTCCATCTCGAGATCAAGCCGACGGACGGTCCCGGCAAGATCACGACGACGATCTTCGAGCACCTGTGCGAGGACCAGCTGATTCAGCCGACGTTCGTGTACGACTTCCCGACGGAGGTCTCGCCGCTCTCGAAGCAGCGCGCCGACGATCCCGACACCGTCGAGCGGTTCGAGTTCTACATCCACAAGATGG
>DATNBT010000105.1:0-7017 GCA_035571855.1 Vicinamibacterales bacterium | reverse complement strand
GAGACCGTAGAAGGTCTCGTACGTCGTGACCCGCGCCGGAGTCGGCGACGCAAACGCGCGAGGCTTGACGGCGACACGCGGCGGCTCGACGGCCGCAATCGGCGGCGGCACCGCGACGCTCTCGCGACTCTGACGATCCGGCGCGGTCGATTCGCGCGACGCCGCGGGTGGAAACAGGTCGAGGAGCGTGCGCGGAGATGTCGTGCCGGTGGGCGGCGACACAGAGGGCGGCGGCGCGACGGGCCCCGGCGTCGCCGGCGCGGGCGACGCCTGCGAGTCAAACGCGCTGGACAGCGCGGCCGATGCCGCGTTGATTGCAGCGAACGCCGTCGGCGGCAGCCATGGCGGCGGTTCGGGCAGCGCGACGGCTGACGGCGTCGGCGCGGAGTGCGACGCAAGGGGCGGCGGCGGCGCGGCAACCGTGATCGCTGTCGGCGCGGCCGGAGGCGTCATCACCGCTGGCGTCGGACGCGCCACCGGCCGGGGCGCAAGCGGACGCAGTGGCGGAACAGCGGAGGGGAATGACTGAACGTTCCCTGCGGGAGGTGAATCGTCGCTGGTCAGGCCGCGATCGAGATCCGAAAGGCTCGCCAGAAAATTGGGATCGTCGGCCAGCGATCGCTTCGGTTGGCGCTCGTCCAAAGGCATCGTAATAGTCGCATGTTCTGACGCGACACACCATGTGCCGAATCGAAACAATTCGGCGCAAGTTGTTGCTTCTGAATGAGCTATATAGGACAATCGAACACATTTATGGACCTTATTGTCATACAAACGAACATATTCAGGCTGGGACACGCCTGAGGCTGACGCCAATAAGACATTTCCATACAATAGTTTAGGGACGTATGACGGATCTGGCGCTGGAGTTGCTCAAGTACTAAGGTTCCGATGAGTAACGAAACACCCATGCTCGCAATGCCGAACTGGCGCGCTGAGCTGCCGATACTGGCGGCGCGACTCGTCACGCTTCGTGAACCTGCCTCTTCCGACCTGCGGCCGCTGATGGACCTGCTGCTGCTGTCGGATGCGTCGCGGTTCGGCCTCGATGAACCGGTCTCGGAGCTCGCCGTGCAGCAGCTCCTCGATCGCATCGCGCGGGATCGGGAAGCCGGTGTCGCGTTCACGTTCATCGTCACGGTCACGTCTTCGCGGGCGATTGCGGGCCTCGTGCAGGCGCGGCAAATCGATTTGAGCTGGGAAAGCGCCGAATGGGAGTGCACGCTCGCGCCGTCCTGGCGCGGCACGGGCGTGTTTCTCGAGACGGCGCGCCTGGTGGGCTCGTTTGCGTTCGGCACCGTCGGCGTCCATCGGCTCGAGTCGCGCGTGCTGCTGCAGAATGGACGCGCCAACGGCGCGCTTCGCAAGCTCGGCGCGGTGCAGGAAGGCGTGCTGCGCGAATCGGTGCGCCGCGGCAACGCGTATCTCGATCAGGTGCTGTGGTCGGTGCTGAAGGAAGACTGGGGCGAACACTGGGTGTCGACCGCCCCACGCGTTCACTGAGCGTCTGCTCATGAATCAGCTTCCGCTCGCAGGTCGCGTCTATGTCGCCTCGGTGATCCTCGCCGGGGCGATCGTCATGGCGATCGGCCTCCCGCTCGCGGATTTCACGACACAGCCGGTGCTCTTCGCCTCGCTCGTCATCGTCGGCTCGGCCGCGGCGGCGATGAAAGTCACGCTGCCGCTGACGAGCGGCGGGTCGACGATGTCGGTGTCGTACGCCGTGGATTTTGCGGCGCTGCTGCTGCTCGGTCCGCACGACGCGATGATCGTCGCGATTGCCAGCACGTTCTGCCAGTGCCACGTCAGCAACAAGGAGAAAAAGAACCCCGCCTATCGCACGCTGTTCAGCGTCGCCGCAGTCGTCCTGACGATCCAGGGCGCCGGCCTCGCGATCGGCTGGACGACGGATCCATCGGCTGCCGTGAGCGTGTCGACGGTCGCCCGTCCGCTGCTTGCGGCGGCGACGGCGTATTTCATCCTCAACACCGGCCTCATTGCAGGCGCGGTCGCGCTGTCCACGGGCGAGTCCGTGTCGACGACCTGGCGGACGAATTTTCTGTGGAGCGCGCCGAGCTATTTCGTCGGCGCCGGCGCGGCGGCGATTGTGGCGACGCTCATTACCAGGACCGGGTACTGGTTCGCGCCGCTCGGCTTCGCGCCGATTTACCTGACCTACCGGACGTACAAGGTCTACATGGGCCGCATCGAAGACGAACAGCGGCACGTGCAGCAGACATCGGATCTTCATCTGGCGACGATTGAAGCCCTGGCGCGCGCCATCGACGCCAAGGATCAGAACACGCAGATGCACATCCGCCGCGTGCAGATGTACGCAGCCGGTCTCGCCAAGTCGGTCGGGCTCTCGCCCGCCGCGATCCAGGGCGTGAAGACCGCGGCGCTGCTGCACGACATCGGCAAGCTCGCCGTGCCCGAACACATCCTGTCGAAGCCGGGACCGCTGACGCAGGAAGAGTTCCAGAAGATCAGGATTCATCCCGAAGTGGGCGCGGAAATCATCGCCGCCGTGCCGTTTCCGTACCCCGTGGCGCCGATCATCCTCAGCCATCACGAGCGCTGGGACGGCAAGGGCTATCCGCAGGGCCTCAAGGGCGAAGAAATTCCGATCGGCGCGCGCATCCTCACCATCGTCGACTACTTCGACGCCGTGACGACGGAGCGGCCGTATCACAAGGCGCTGTCGCACGAGAGCGCGATCGGCCTCCTGAAGCACGAGGCGGGACGCGCGCTCGACGCCGCGCTCGTCAACGTCTTCGTGGACATTCTCCCGACGCTCGTCGCCCAGGCCGACGCCGAAGAGCGCGCGCTGCTCGAGGCGGGCGTCACTCCCGTCGAACAGGGCGGGGCGGCCTTCGCCATGGGCGCCGGCGCCGGACACGCCGCGCCGAACGCGTTCGAGAACATCGCCATGGCGCACCGCGAGATCTACGCGCTCTATGAAATCGCGCAGTCGATGGGTACGAGCCTCGGCGTCGCCGACACCATGGCCCTCGTGTCGTCGAAGCTGACCAAGATCATTCCGTGGTCGGCCGTTTCACTGTTCCTCGCAGTCGGCGACGGCGATGTCCTGCGGTGCCGGTACGCGTCGGGCGTCGACGTGCCGCAGCTGCTGAACACGGCCCTGAAGCCGGGCGAAGGACTCTGCGGATGGGTCGCGCGCAACCGGCGGACGCTGGTCAACGCGGACCCCTCGCAGACGTTTGCTGCCGTCGGACTGAAGACGCGCCTCAAGTCCGCGATCGTGGTGCCGCTCTTCTTCAACGACACGTTCATCGGGTCCCTGGGGCTGTACCATACGGACAAGGATCGGTACAGCGAAGATCACCGGCGGCTCATCGAACGCGTCGGCGAACAGGCGGGCGCCGTGCTCCACAACGCGATCGTCTTCGAGCAGACGCAGGAAGATTCGCTGACCGACCCGCTGACGGGCCTGCCGAACCGCCGCTCGATGTTCGTCCATCTCTCGCGCGAGCTCGCGCGCGCCGAGCGCCTCAAGAGCCAGGTGGCGCTCATCGTCATGGACATCGACGCGTTCAAGAGCATCAACGACAGCTACGGCCACCACGTCGGCGACCACGCGCTGCGCGCGGTCTCGCAGGCGCTCCAGGGCGCGCTGCGCCCGTACGACCTCTGCGTCCGCTACGCCGGCGACGAGTTCATCGTCGTCCTCACCGACTGCTCGCGCGAAGCGGCCGACGCCAAGCGCGTCGAGCTGCAGCACCGCGTGTCGCAGATCAACGTCGAGGTCCGTCCCGGCAAGCTCGTGCGTCTGGCCGCCAGCGCCGGCGCCGCGGTGTTTCCGCACGACGGCGCGACGTATGAAGCGCTGCTCGCCGAAGCCGACCATCGGATGTACCGCGACAAGGCCGCGCGGCGCGGAGAGCTCAAGTCGTCGCACGCCGCGGGCAACGAGTTTGCTGTCGACGACTACGACGCCGCGACCGACGGAGCTCCGCGCCCCGCCGAGCTGCGGCCCGATATCATCGGCTGACGTCGGTTCCGTTGAGATGAGTGGAGTAACCAAACCCGATCTGGTCGCCCGCCGCGAAGAGTACATCCGCCGGCAGATCGCGCTCGACAAAGGCGTCGACGTGCAGTTCCGGGGACAGCCGCCGCAAGGCACCGGACCTCGCAACCGCGAAGGCATGCCGCAGCTTCCCGTCGGACAGCACGAGGTGAAGAACTGGCCCGTGCTCGACCTCGGCGAACAGCCGTCGGTGGATCTGAAGGACTGGCGGCTGCAGGTCGGCGGCCAGTGCGAGAACTCGTTCACCCTCACCTGGGACGAGTTCCTGGCGCTGCCCCAGGTCGAAGACACCAGCGACTTCCACTGCGTCACGACCTGGAGCCGCTTCAACAATCACTGGAAGGGCGTGCGCTTCCGCACGATTGCCGAGCGCGCAGTGCCGCGTGCCGATGCCGCGCACGTGTTGTGCACGGGTTACGACTTCATGCCCGGCTCCTACATTCCGTACACCACGAACCTTCCACTCGCCCGCGCGGTGGAAGACGACGTGCTGCTGGTACATACGTGGGAGGGAGCACCGCTCCCGCGCGAGCACGGCGGACCATGCCGGATGATCACGCCCAAGCTCTACGCCTGGAAGGGCACGAAGTGGATTCGCAAGATCGAGTTTCTTACGGAAGATCAGAAAGGTTTCTGGGAAATCCGCGGGTATTCCAACTCCGCCGAGCCCTGGTTTAACGATCGCTACTCGACCGAATAGCAGTAATATCGGCTGGAAGGTAGCTATGGCGAAGAAAACGTCCTCGAACTCCCCGACGCCTTCCACACCGCGCAAGCGCACCACGAAGAAGCCCAACGGCGAAGCGGCCGGTCCCGTGATCCCGCCCGCGGCGCCGCCCGACGTCACCGACGACGACATCCGCGTCCGCGCGTACCACCGGTATCTCGAGCGCGGCGGCTCGCACGGCGCCGACTTCGACGACTGGGTCGAAGCCGAAAAAGATCTGAAGTCTTCGCGGTCATAATTGCGGGGTGGCCGCACCCGCGATTGCGCGTCCAATGCTCGCGTCGCTCGCCGACGCGCCGTTGAACGACCCGGGATTCGTCTACGAGCCGAAGTACGACGGCATCCGCGCCATCGCCGAGGTCGGGCCGAAAGGCCGCAGCATCCACCTCTGGTCGCGCCTCGGCAATGAGAAAACGGATCAGTTTCCAGAGATCTCCGCCGCGCTGCGCGCGTGGTCCGCTCGACTGAAAGAGCCGATCGTTCTGGACGGCGAGATTGTCGCGCTCGACGGCCGGGGGCAGCCGGCGGGCTTTCAGCACCTGCAGGGCCGCATCCATCTCCGCAGCGGGCCCGGCGACGCACAGGCGGCGCGAACCGCGTTCATCGCATTCGACGTCCTGCGCGCGGGCTCGCACGACTTCCGCGATCAGCCGCTCGTCGAGCGCCGCAAAGGCCTCGAGCACATCTTCAGCGACACGGGCACGCCTGTCCTGCGCATCAGCGAGATCGCGTACGGCGACGGCCGCGCACTCCACAAGCGCGCGGTCGAGAACGGCTGGGAAGGACTGATCGCGAAGGTCGCCTCGTCTCGCTACATCTCAGGCAAGCGCTCGCCGGACTGGCGCAAGCTGAAGCTGCTCCAGGAACAGGAATTCGTCATCGCCGGCTGGACCGAGCCGCGGAACACGCGCTCGCACTTCGGCGCGTTGATTCTCGGCGTGTACGACGACGATGAGCTCCGCTACGCCGGTCACGTCGGCACAGGCTTCGACGGCAAGGAGCTCGACAAGCTGATGCGGCTGATGAAGCCGCTCGAGACGAAGACGATGCCGTTCCGCGTGAAGCCGTCGAAGAACGAGACGCCGCACTGGGTGCAGCCGACGCTCGTCGCGCAGGTGCGCTTCACGGAGTGGACGGCCGACGCCATCCTGCGTCATCCGGTCTACCTCGGTCTCCGCGACGACAAGAAACCCACGGACGTGACACGCGAGGCGAAGCGGGAAGTGAGAAGTAAGAAGTTAGAAGTGAGAACTGAAGGCGCCGATCTCATCGGGCAGTTGAAGTTCCTCGAAGAATCGAAGCGCGACGCGTTCGTCACGCTGCCGGACGGCAAGGAGCTGAAGGTCAGCAACCTTCACAAGGTGTTCTGGCCGAAGCTGAAGCTCACGAAAGGCGATCTGATTCGCTATTACGCGGACATCGCGCCGTTCATCCTGCCGGTGGTGGCCGACCGGCCGATGGTGATGAAGCGCTTTCCGAACGGCGTCGACGGCGCGCCGTTCTACCAGCATCGCGTGCTCGACGTGCCCAAAGATATCCGCGTCGAAACGGTCGCACATTCCGACGGGCCGAAACCGCAGCTCGTCGGCGGCGATCTCATCACGCTGCTCTACATGGCGCAGATCGCGTCCATCTCGCAGGACCCGTGGTTCTCGCGCGTGCAGTCGATTGACGAAGCGGATTACGCGGCGATCGATCTGGACCCGATGCCCGGCGTGACGTTCGACACGGTGCTCGACGTCGCGAGGTGGGTCCACGAAGAGCTGCAGGCGATCGGCGCTGAGGCGTATCCGAAGACGTCCGGCGCCGACGGACTCCACATCTATATACCGATGCCGAAAGGCACGCCGTACGAAGCCGGGATGATCTTCTGTCAGATCGTCGCGACCGTCGTCGCCCAGAAGCACCCGAAAGCGGCGACCGTCGAGCGCATGGTGAAGAAGCGCGGCAAGCAGGTGTATGTCGATTACCTCCAGAACATTCCCGGCAAGACGCTCGCAACCGCATACAGCGCGCGGGCGAGCGAGTATGCCGGCGTCTCTGCGCCGCTGAGCTGGAAAGAAGTCCACGACGGCGTCGACCGCGAGGCGTTCACCATCCGGACGATGCCGGCCCGGCTGAAGAAGGTCGGCGACCTCTGGGCCGGGCTGAGGAAGTCCCGGGGGGTCGACCTGCACAGCGTCGCGCAGCTGGGAAAGCCGTCCGGCCGTAAGAAATAAGTCATAAATACCCCGAGGCGGGT
>DATNBT010000104.1:0-2096 GCA_035571855.1 Vicinamibacterales bacterium | reverse complement strand
TCGGCGCCACCGCGGCGGAGCCGTTCGGAAGCTGGCGTCCCGGGAAGCGGCTGTCGTCGAACGCCGCCTGGAACGTGGGGATGAACAGGCGGTATCGCCCCGGGTGCTTCGCTTCGTAATCGCGCAGCCAGTTCCTGAACACGAGCGCCGACCAGTACTGCTCCGTGATCGCGTGCGCGTAGTTGCCCTGGTTGTCCGGATCGAGCACCGAGTACGCCATGAAGCCGTCGAGCGCGTCCATCCGCGCGATCTTCTCGGCGTCGGTGTCGTCCGGCTTGTGCCACTCGCTGCCGATGAACATCACCGGGTAGCGCGCCTTGACGTCGTTGAGCAGGCTCGCGAAGTCGCCGAGCATGTTCTCCGTCGCCCACAGATAAATCACCGCGCGCCCGTTCGACGTCACGCACCACGCGCTGTACGGCTGGATGATCTCGCGGAAGATGAAGTCGATGTCCTCGGTGAAGACCGCGCGGTTGAACGGGTCGTTCATGTCGAACTGAATGGCCGCCTTGCCCTCCGCCCCGATCGGATGGAAGCGCGACCCGTTGACATGCTCGTAGCCGACGATGAACGGACGGTTGATGGAGGCGATCTGCGAGAAATAGCCCTGCTTCCACTGGACGAAGTCCGGATACGCGGGATTGGGATTGAACTCGAGGACGTCGACCGCCGATCCGTACGCGTTCAGCTGCTCCGCCGACATCCGGATCTGCGCCGGCGACTGCGGAATGAGATCGCTCCACGTCGCGCTCGGGTTCCAGAGCTTCGGCACCGGCCACACCGACGCCAGCGTCGGGACGAACGGCCAGTTCGGATAAATGGCCGCCCACCAGCCGTAGATGTCGTTGATTTCCCGGCCGTCGATGCGATCGGGGATCGCGGCGGCGCGCGTGCTCACGTACGAGCCACAGAGGCACAGAGATAAAAAGAAAGCCGAGAAACACAGAGTCAGTACTTTCGGTACTCCGTGTCGCTCGGCTTTGAATTCGATCACAGCAGCCTCTGTGGCTCTGTGGCCCGCACGTGGATCAGGGCCGATTGGTAACCGGCGCGGCCCGCTCTGAACAGAGTTCGACGACGCAGATGGAGTCGACGACGCGGTTGGGCGGAGGCACTTTCATGCCCCGCTCGGTCATCAGCTTGCGAATGAGCGTCGCGGTATCGGCGTGCGTGACGGCCGACTGCACGCCGACGCGGACGAGGCCGTCGGCGTAATCGAGCGCGTCCCACGTGTGGCCGGCGAGCTTCGACGAGGCCGTGTTGGTGTCGCGGCTGCCGTTGTCGCGCTGATCGAGCTTCGCGCCGTGGCCGACGAGGAACGTGATGACGTCGTTGCGGCCCTTGAGCGCGGCGCCCATGAGCGGCGTGCGGCCGTCGTGGTTCGCGGCGTTCACGTCGAGGCCGAGATAGACCAGCATCTTGATGGCTTCGAGGTTTTCCTTCGGCGACCGCTCGTAGGTGACGCCTTCCACCCAGCCGACGCCGCCCGCCGCGGTCAGCGCGGTGTCACCGAACGCCGTCGGGATGAACGGATCCGCGCCCCAGTCGAGCAGGAGCTGCATCAGCTCGGTGTCGCTGGACTGCGCGGCACGCACGAACGGCGTGCAGCCGTCCTCGTAGAACCACTGCATCGTGAAGATCGTGCGCGTCAGCGTGTTGTCCTTCGCGCGCGCGTTCGGATCGGCGCCGTGCTCGAGCAGCAGCTTGATGTACTCGAGATGGTCCATGTCCGGCCGCGGCACGGGATAGTCGCCGCCTTCGATGTTGCGGTTGTCGGTCGCGATATACAGCGGCGTCCAGTTGCCCTTGTTCGCCTTGTTGACGTCGGCGCCGCGGTCCATCAGGTACTTGCCGAGGATGTAGTGGCGGTTGTTGGTCGCCGTCAGCAGCGGCGTCCAGCCGTACTCCGTCGTCTCGTTGATGTCCGCGCCGGCGTCGAGGAGGGCTTTCGCCGATTCGAGATCGCCTTCCCGAGCGGCGAACGTCAGCGCCGTCAGACCGCCGCCGCCGCTGCCGACGAGGCCCGCGACGACGGCGACGTTCTCGCCGTTGTCCTCTTCTTCGGCGTTCGCTGCCGCAGCGCCAGCGGCGCCGCG
>DATNBT010000103.1:0-5923 GCA_035571855.1 Vicinamibacterales bacterium | reverse complement strand
AGCGCGCTCAAAGAGCTCACCGTGCCGCTCATCGGCTCGACGCTGACGCCGATTGTCGTGTTCCTGCCGCTCATCACGATCACCGGCGTGACGGGAACGTTCTTCGGCGCGCTGGCCATCGCCATGAGCGTCGCGCTGCTGACCTCGCTCGTGCTCGCGCTGGTGTGGACGAGCAATCTCGGATCGCTGCTCATCCGCCGCCATCAGCACGGCGCGCACGCAGAGGAGCCGACGACAGGGATCTTCGCCAGGATCGTCGCGCTCTACGAGCGCGTCATGCGCGTCGCGCTGCATCGGCCGCTGGCGCTCGGCGCGGTGTGCCTCGTCCTCGTCGCGGCGTCCTATCTTTCGTATCGCGCGCTCGGCAGCGACCTGCTGCCGGAGTTCGACGAAGGCGGCTTCATCCTCGACTACGTGATGCCGGCGGGGACGTCGCTGCAGGAAACCGACCGCGTGCTGAAACATGTCGAGGCCATCCTGCGCGAAACGCCAGAGGTGCAGAGCACCTCGCGACGAACCGGGCTGGAGCTCGGCTTCGCCGCGGTCACCGAGCCGAACACCGGCGACATCGCCGTCCTGTTGAAGCCGAAGCGAAAGCGCGACTCCGCGGACATCATCAGCGAGGTGCGCGCGAAGGTGACGAAGTCAGAGCCCGGCCTGGACATCGAGTTCGTCCAGAAGCTGCAGGACATGATCGGCGACCTGACCGGCGCTCCCGAGCCGGTGGTCGTGAAGCTGTTCTCGCAGGATCCCGAGCTGCTCTCGACGTGGGCGCCGCAGGTCGCGGACGCGCTGCAGAAGACGAAGGTCGGCGGCAAGACGCCGATCGTCGACGTCGAGGACGGCATCGAGAAGACGACGAGCGGGCCGGCCGTGCGATTCACGGTGAATCCGCAGGCGACCGACCGCGCCGGCTTTTCGGCCGAGGAGCTCGGGACCGTCGGCGTCGCGATGGTGGAAGGCGAACCCGCGAACGCGCCGGTGCTGATCAACGATCGGCCGTATCCGCTGCGCGTGCGCTTTCCCGCCGCGACGCGGGCGTCGCTCGACGCGATGAGCAACACGATGCTCGTCAGCTCGACCGGATCGACCGCGACGTTCGGCGCGCTGACGGCGATCGACGAGCTCCCGGGCCAGACGGAAATCCGCCGCGAGAACCTCCAGCGGCTGGTGGAAGTCACCGCGCGGCTCGAAGGCGTCGACATGGGCACCGGCGTCGCCGCCGTGCAGAAGACCGTGGCCGACCTCAAGATGCCGCCGTCGATCCGCGTCGAGTACGGCGGCACGTACAAGGAACAGCAGAAGTCGTTCCGCGACCTGACGATCGTCCTGCTGCTGGCCGTCGTCCTCGTGTTCCTCGTCCTGCTGTTCGAGTTCCGGTCGTACACCGCGCCGATAGCGATTCTCTCGTCGGCGATCCTTTCGACCTCGGGCGTGCTGTTCGCGCTCCTGATCACGCGCACGACGTTGAACGTGTCGTCGTTCATGGGCCTGATCATGGTCGTCGGCATCGTCGCCAAGAACGGCATCCTGCTGCTCGACGCGAACGAGAAATATCGTGCCGAGGGCGGGACGATGGAAGAGGCGATCATTCATGCGGGCCGCCGCCGTCTGCGGCCGATCGTCATGACGGCGCTGGCCGCCGTCGCCGGCATGCTGCCCCTGGCGCTGGCGATCGGCGCGGGCTCGCAGATGCTTCAGCCGCTGGCGATTGCCGTCATCGGCGGCATCCTGATCTCGATGGTGCTGTCGCTCGTCGTCACGCCCGCGATCCAGTACTTCCTCGAAAAGTAGCGCAGGCCCTATAATCTCCCCGCGCCTATGATTGCCCGCTCTTAAGCGGTCTTCCCCGTTTTTCCTCAGGCAAATTTCTTGAGATTACGGAGCAATCAATGGACGTGTGTCGAATCGTCGCGCAGCATCGCGACCAGTACCGGATAACTACTCCTTCGGGCGAGCGGAACGCCGTGCTCGCCGGCCGCCTCCGTCACCAGGTTCAACGCGCCCTCGAGCTTCCCGCGGTCGGCGACTTCGTCGACGTCCGCCTGCCCGACGATGGGCCGGCGGTGATCGAGTCGGTGCAGCCGAGGCGGACCGTCTTCGTGCGGCGTGCCGCCGGCGATCGTCCCGACGATCAGGTGATCGCCGCGAACATCGACGTCGTGTTCGTCGTCGTCGGCCTCGACCACGACTTCAACCTCCGTCGTGTCGAGCGCTATCTCGCCGCGGTGTTCGACAGCGGCGCCACGCCTGTCCTCGTGCTGAACAAATCGGATGTGTGCGAGGACCTCGATGCGAGGCTCGAGGACGTCCGCGGCGTCGCCATCGGCCTCGATGTGCTCGCGTTGAGCGCGCTGGCCGGCGATGGCCTCGACGCGCTGCAACCTTATTTAAAGGAGGGCGTCACTGCAGGCTTCGTCGGATCGTCCGGCGTCGGCAAATCCACGCTGCTCAACCGGCTGCTCGGCCGCGACGTGCAGACGACACACGCCGTGCGCGCGCACGACAGCCGCGGCCGGCATACGACGACGCATCGCGAGCTGTTCGCGCTGGCGGGCGGCGCGTTCGTCATCGACACGCCCGGCATGCGCGAATTCAAGCTCGCGCCCGGCCTGGGCGACGCTGAAAGCGGCGTCGAAGGGTTCGGGGACATCGAGGCGCTCGCGGCGGACTGCCGGTTCGGCGACTGCACGCACGTCGGCGAGCCGGGCTGCGCCGTCAGGGCGCAGATCGACGCCGATCGTCTGGCGTCGTATCGGAAGCTGTTGCGGGAGCTGCGCTATGAGGCGTCCCGCGAAGATCCGGCCGCCGCGCAGGAACGGAAGCGGCAGGGACGAATCGGCGCGAAAGCGCTCAGAAGGATGAAGCGATGACTACTCGGCCTTGGCGGCCGTCTTCTTCTTCACGGCGCGCTTGCGCGGCGCTTTCTTCGGGGCCGGTTCGTTGCTCGGCTGCAGCGACACCAGCTTGCTCGAGAAGACTTTGCGGCCGTGTTCGTCGAATTCGATCACCGTGTGGTGTTCGTTCACTTCGACGAGCGTGCCGTTTCCGTACGTCGCCTGCGCGACACGATCCCCTTTGGCCCAGTTCTTCATCGAGTTACCACCGTGGGTCGCGGCGACCGCCGCGATCCCCGCCGCCGCCGCCACGATTGCCGCCGTATCCGCCGCCGCCGCCGAACCCGCCTTCGGGCTTCGGCCTGGCTTCGTTGACCGTAAGGGCGCGCCCGCCGAGCTGGTACTGGTTGAATTCGCTGGCCGCCTTCTGCGCTTCGTCGTCGGTGGACATCTCGACGAACGCGAAGCCGCGGGCGCGGCCGGTGGCCGCATCGCGCATCACGCGCACCGATTCGACGTTGCCCGCCTTGCTGAAGAGCTCCTGCAGCTCCGCTTCACCGGTGCTGTAGGGAAGGTTGCCCACGTAAAGCCTGCGTCCCATACCTGTCTCCGTTCAAATCGTGGTTGCATGCGCGGAGCCAGGCAGCGTCAGTCGAGACGGCACAGCAGGCGGGGCGACCACCAAGGGCGCGTAGTCTATCAAGGCCTGACAGGTAGAATCAAACGGCGTGCGCACCGGTAATGCCAATTTCATGCAGGGTCGATACGGGGCCATTGCGCGCGTACTGGGCCGTGTGCTCGTGCTGAATCTCGGCGTCGCGCTGGCCAAAATCGGCTTCGGCTACGCCAGCGGCGCGGTCAGCGTCCTTTCCGACGGCTTCCATTCGCTCATCGACGCCTCCTCCAACGTGGTCGGCCTCATCGGCATCCGGGCGGCGAGCCAGCCGCCCGACGCCGACCACCCGTACGGCCACCGGAAGTTCGAGACGGTCGCGTCGGGGGCGTTCGTCGGCTTCACGGCGCTGGTGATGCTGGAAGTCCTGCGAAACGCGTTCAATCACCTCGCCGGCAGAGCGCCGGCCCACGAGATCACGATGGCCAGCTTCGTCGTGATGATCGTCACCGTGGCGGTGAACCTGATCGTGATCGGGTACGAGTCGCGCGAAGCGAAGAAACTTTCGAGCGAGATGCTCGCCGCCGACGCGATGCAGACGCGCGCGGACGTCTGGTCGTCGCTGGCCGTCATCGCCGCGCTCGCCGGCACCAGGCTCGGATGGCCGATCCTCGATCCGCTCGGCGCCCTTGTCGTCGCGGGGTTCATCGGCTACGGCGGCTGGCAGATCTTCCACGCGACGACCGGCATCCTGAGCGACCGCGTCGTCATGCAGGACAAGGACGTGGAGGACGTCGTGATGAGCGTGCCGGGCGTCCTCGGCTGCCATCACATCCGCACGCGCGGATCAGAGGACCACGTGTTTCTCGATCTGCACGTGTGGCTGCCGGCGGAGATGCCGCTCGCCGAAGCGCACCGCATCTCGCACGTCGTGAAAGACAGGCTGATGATGCGCTACCCGCAGATCGGCGACGCGATCATTCACATCGAGCCGCCGCCCCGCTCGTAGCGCGCCGTCGGACTTCACCTGAGGTTCCCGCCGCGGTATTTCAGGCAGCACGAGGAACGACGCCGCGCCGTCTTGCCAGTGATAGCAGCCCTCTTCGTGCGACAGGCCGTTGTGGAGCGCGAGCGTGACGTGATACGTCCCGGCACGATGCTGTCCGTCAACGAGGAACGAAAAGTCGAACGTCGACGCCTTCGCGACCGCGACCGGCGTGCCCAGGCGGCGGGAGTTCGTGCCGTACACCAGCGTTCCTCTTTCGTCTCGTACGGCGATGCCGACGGTCAGATCGGATTCCTCGACCGATGAGCGGCACGCGAGCCGGACGACAATCGCCTCGCCGGTGCTCACGACCGGCGACTCGCTGTCGATGCCTGAACAGCGGCTGGTCATGATGCGGATCCGGCCGCTGCCGAAATCGGCCGTGGACGGTTGCGGCGCGCTGCGCCGCGTCCTCGCGAACCGCCGGCCCGCCGAACGCTTTCGGGCCCAGTTGTACAGCGCCGTGTCGACCATGTTGCGCTGCCAGAGTTGCTCGGCCGACGTCGTCGACATCGGCACGCCTGTTCTCTTCCTGGCGGCGTTCAGCCGTTCGATGGTCTGGCGCGGAACCGACAACAGATCGCAGTAGGCGTCGAGAAACGACTGCGCCTCGGGCGACACTCCCACGAGATCGAATTCGTCGAGGCTCGCAATCGCGGCGTCGAGCAGCGACTTGTCGTCGAGCGTCTGGGGCGCATCGCACACCCGCCAGGCGAAGTGCCGCGCCTGTACATTCGTGAAGCTGCGCGCCCGCTCCGGGTCGGCGATGTAGGTGTCCAGGTCGCCGCTCACGGCGGCGACGACATCGGGATCGGTGATGGCGCCGCTCAGCACCTGCTCGCGGTGCGCGCGGAAGAAGAAATACTGAGAAAGAAATCGATCCACCGGCTCACGCAGGAGCGTCGCGTAAAGAAAGTCCGGAGAAAGCATTTCGCCTGGATGAAACCAGAGGTGCGACGCCACGAACCGCCGCGCCGGACGCGCCATCGACAGCAGCGCGGCATGGGAACACGACGTCTCGGCAATCTCGCCGCTTTCGCCGATGGCGCGCGCCAGCGCCGCCTTGACGCTCGTCCCCGCGGTGCGCGGGATGTGATCGAAGACGGTTCGCGCGTGCATGAGATGCTGACTTAGACCGGAGTCTCCGGTCGAAGTTACACGCGCGATCCCGTGGACGATCGGCGCAGGGGCGCGATCCTTATGAAATAATCACGACGTGCGAGTACAGCCTGGATGCGAGCGTCTGCTCGCGTCGAACGCGCTCGACGGCAAACGCGTGGGCGTCGTCTGCAACCCGGCGTCGGTCGACAGCGGCCTCCGGCACATCGCCGATCTGTTCGCGCGTCACCCGAAGGCGCAGCTCGCCGCGCTGTTCGGTCCTCAGCACGGCTTCCGTTCCGACGTCCAGGACAACATGATCGAGACGGC
>DATNBT010000102.1:0-5184 GCA_035571855.1 Vicinamibacterales bacterium | reverse complement strand
TCACCGTCACGATGGCCGCCTCGGTGAACATCGGCATGGCCGTCACGAGCCACACGACCTCGTCGACGACCACCGCGACGTTCGACAACGTCACCATCTCGGGTGCGGCGCCGCCGCCTCCGCCACCGCCGCCCGGCGGCCTGCCGTCGCCCTGGACCGACGGGGACGTCGGCGCCGTCGGCGCGGCGGGCAGCGCGTCGTTTTCGAGCGGCGTGTTCACCGTCAACGGCTCCGGTTCGGACATCTGGGGCGCCGCCGACTCGTTCAACTTCGTGAGCCAGCCGGCGAGCGGTGACGGGACGCTCGTCGCGAGGGTCGCGACAGTCCAGAACACGAACACCTACGCGAAGGCCGGTCTCATGTGGCGCGAGACGCTCACCGCCGGCTCGGCGCACGTGATACTCGACGTCCGTCCCGGCGGCAACGTGGAGTTCATGACGCGCTCGTCCACCGGCGGCACGACGTCGTTCATCGCCGGATCGACGCAGCCTCCGCCGGCGTGGCTGAAACTCGCGCGCACCGGCTCGACCATCGTGGGCTCGGTGTCCGCGGACGGCACGACGTGGACGCAGGTCGGGACGACGCCCGTGTCGATGGGCGCCGGCGCGAACGCGGGCCTCGTCGTCACCAGCCATGCGGCCGGCACGATCAACACGTCGACGTTCGACAACGTCACGTTCACCGGCGGCGCGCCGCCCCCGCCGCCACCCCCTCCGCCTGGCGATCTGCCGTCGCCCTGGGTGACCGAGGATGTCGGCTCGACGGGACTCGCCGGCACTGCGAGCTTCGACTCGACGACCAGCACGTTCACCCTGCAGGGCGCCGGCGCGGACATCTGGGGATCGGTCGACGCGTTCCGCTTCGTCGATCAGCCGCTCAGCGGCAACGGGGAAGTCGTCGCGCGCGTGACGGCCGTGCAGAACACGAACACGTACGCCAAGGCCGGCGTGATGATGCGTGAGTCGACGGCGGCCGGCGCGGCGAACGCGCTCATCGACCTTCGGCCGAACGGCACGATCGAGTTCCTCGCGCGGCAGTCCACGGGGGCGTCGACGGCGTTCATCGCGTCGGCGACGCATACCGTACCCGTGTGGATCAAGCTGTCGCGCAGCGGCTCGACGATCGTCGCATCGATCTCGAACGACGGGAGCGCGTGGACGCAGGTCGGATCGACGAGCGTCACGCTGCCCGCGAGCGCGCTGGTCGGCCTGGCCGTCACGAGCCACGACACGATGCAGCTCAATACGTCGACGTTCGACAACGTCGGCGTCAACACCACCTCGTCGGGACCGCCGCCCATCAGCTTCTCGACCAAGGCGCTGATCGTCAGCGGCGCCTCGTCGGGGACGGGATTCGGCATCAACAACTTCACCGGGCCCACGAGCGTCGCGATCGGCGCGGACGGCCGGCTCTATTTCTCCACCGTCAACGGAAAGATCTTCATCGCGACGATGGACCGGACGACGCTGACGAATCCGGCGGCCGCGTCGGTCACGAGCGTGCAGGAGATCGACGACATCTATCAGAAGCAGTCGACCATTTGTAATCAGGGCGGCAACCTCAACAGCTGCGCGCCGGGGCCCGTGCCGGGACAGGGCCGGCAGGTCACCGGCATCACGTTCGGCACCGACAGCACGCCGACGCACATCGTGCTCTATGTCAGCCACAGCGGCCTCGGCAACGCGTCGATCGATCCGTCGATCGATCAGCGCGGCGGCGCGATCACCCGGCTGATTCTCGAGCCCGACACGACCACGCCGGATCCGAACGACCTCTCGGTCGTCAGCGACCAGGATCTCGTCGTCGGCATCCCGCGTTCAATCGAGGCGCACGCGCCGAACGGGATGTCGATCGGTCCGGACGGCTGGCTGTATCTCTCGAACGGCGGCAACACGAACGCCGGCCAGCGGAGCGACTTCTTCGGCAACATCGACGAGGTCTATCTGTCCGCCGCGGTGCTGCGGCTCAACCTCAACAACCTCGCGGGCACGACGCTGCCGATCGACGTCCGTCCGGTCAACGGGCCGTCGGACATGGCGCCGTTCGCGAACAAGTTCGAGCTGTACGCCACCGGCTACCGCAACGGCTACGACATCGTCTGGCACAGCAACGGCCGTCTCTACTTGAACGGCAACGCCGCGAACCGCAGCCAGGGCAACACGCCCGGGGCCACCGACGGCTGTTCGACGCCGTCGATCTCGCCCGGCGACGAGCTCGATCAGCTGAACCTCGTCGTGCAGGGCGCCTACGGCGGACATCCCAATCCGGTCCGTCATGAGTGCGTGTGGCAGGACGGCTCGGTCTACTCGCCGCCGCTCACGCCGGAGCCCGCGTATCACGCGCCCATCTGGCGCTACGTCAACGGCAGCAGCTCGGACGGCATCGCGGAGTACACGTCGAACGCCTTCGGCGGACAGATGCTCCACAACCTGATCACGGCGACCTATGCCGGCGACGAAAACGTCAAGCGCGTCGTCCTGAGCTCGGACGGCTTGAGCGTCGTGCAGGTCGTCAACCTCGCGCAGTTCAACGCGCCGCTCGACGTCACGACCGAAACGTCCGGCCTGATCTACGTCGCGGAGTACGCGGGCAACCGGATCAGCCTGATGATTCCGCAGTCGCTCGGCGCGTGTCCGGTGCCCGGATCCGATCCGTCGACGACCGACAGCGACGGCGACGGTTTCACCGACGCCGACGAGACCGCGAACGGCACGGACGTCTGCAGCGCGTCGAGCAAGCCCCCGGACTGGGACGGCGATCACGTCAGCGATCTCAACGACTCGGACGACGACAACGACGGGATCCCCGACGTCACCGACCAGCTGTTCCTCGACGCGCACAACGGCGCGACGACGACGCTGCCGATTGACTTCGAGTACGACCCGGCCAGCCCCGCGGCCGGCGGACTCGGCGGGAGCGGTTTCCTGGGGACGCAGATCTCGTCGAACGCGCCGAGAGATCCGGCGACCGGCCACGCGTTCCGCAGGACCGCGATCCACGCCGGCGACGCCGGCGGTCACATGAACCTCGAGACCGACAGCGGCACGAACGAAGGCACCGTCAACACGCAGGTGAACGCGCTGCAGCTCGGCTTCGACAGCACGCAGCACTTCGAAGTCGTCACGCGTCTCACGCAGCCGTTCTCGGGCACGACGCCCGCGGTCGGCCACGTCGGCGGCATCTTCTTCGGACCCGACGAAGACAACTACGCCAGGCTGGCGATCATCGGGACGGCGGCCGGCACGCCGGCGCTGCAGTTCGCGGTGGAGCAGGCCGGCGTGTTCGCCGAACAGCAGCGGTTCGACCTCGGCACGACGACGGTGAGCAACGTCGATCTCTATCTCGTCGGCGACCCTGCGGCGCACACCGTCCAGGCGTATTACAACGTCAACGGCGGATCCCCCGTGACGTTCGGGTCGGCGGTGACGGTGCCCGACACGTGGTTCAGCAACAACGCCGGCGTCAACGCGAACCGCTCGCTCGCGGGCGTCGTCGTCAGCCACGGCAGCGCACGCCGATGGCGTTCGGCTACGACTTCATCAAGATCGATCGCAACGCGCCCGGCGGCGCGCCGCCACCGCCGCCCGGACCGACGAACATCGTCGTGTATGCGTCGGATGTTCCTGCGGGACAGACTCACGGCGCATGGTCGCTCGTCGCGGACACGACGGCCGCCGCGGGCATGAAGCTGTCGACGCCCGACAACAACTTCAGCTCCAACAACAACCCGCAGGCGTCGCCGGTGCACTACTTCGACGTGACGTTCAACGCCGATTCGGGCGTGCCGTACACGCTGTGGCTGCGCACGCAGGCGACGGCCAACCAGATCAAGAACGACTCGGTGTGGGTGCAGTTCTCGGACGCGCTCGCCGGCGGCTCGCCGATCTACCCGCTGAACTCGACGTCAGGGCTGCTCGTGAACCTGGCGACCGACGGCACCGGCTCGAGCCTGAATGGCTGGGGCTGGGATCACGGCGCCTACTGGCTCTCGCAGCCGACGACGGTGACGTTCGCGTCGAGCGGGATGCACACGATGCGCGTGCAGGTGCGGGAGGACGGCGTGCAGCTCGATCAGATTGTGTTGAGTCCGACGACGTATCTGAATGCGGCGCCCGGGCCGCCGACGGCGGACTCGACTATCGTCGCCAAACCGTGATGGTTTTCGACTCGCCGAATTCGCCGTCGGCTGCGTTCGTCGCGTCCGCCTTCAAGCGGACGTCCGGATCGAGCCGGACGCTGCGAACGTCAGCGCCCAGTGGGTGTGTTCAACGTTCCCGGCCCGGGAGTGGCGCCCGTGGCCGGGGGCACCGTCGTCGCGCCGGGCCCCGTGCCCGGCGTGCACGGTGCCTGCGGCGCCGCCACGCCTGACGTTCCGACTGCTCCCGGTGTTGCCGCACCCGGACTCGTCGACGTTGTCGATGACGTCGTGGAGTTCGGTATGGTCGCGGAAGTCGTCGTTCCCGGAACCGTGGTGTTCGGCGTGTTGCTCGCCGTCGTCGTGCCCGGGACGGTGGACGTCGTCGACGTGCCCGTGCCGAGGCGGGTCTGCGGCGGCGTCGTCCCTGTTCCCGTGCCTGCCGGGACACATGGAACCGTCGTGGTCCGCGGAACGGTCGTCGGACTCGGCGGCGCCGGCTGAATCGAGCCGGGCACCGTCGTCGGCGACTGCGGCGTCGGGGCGAGCGTGCCCGTCGGCGTTGGAGCGGTCGTCGAAGGTGTCGTCGTGGTCGTCGACGGCGTGGGCGGCGGTGCAGTCTGCTGACCCTGCGCCGCCACGCCGGTAAGCGCCATCGCCGCGGCAAATGCAAATGCGGTCGTCATCGTCGCCATGTAACGCTTCATGTGTTGAGCTCCCTCTGAATACTGTTCGAATGCACACGTCCCCAATGCACAGCGGGTGCCCGAAATAACGGATCTGCTCGCGCTGCCCGAGCGCAGCGAGTCGAAGCGTCAGAAGGTGAGCTCGGAGGACGGACGAACGTCTTCACGTCCAGGCTCCGCAGTAACAAGTCGAGCGACGTCAGATAGAAGGCGGAGTGTTTCGGTTTGAGAACGAAGTAGAAGCGCCGCGTGACGAATGTGGCCCGTCCCGCGGCGCCGTGTGTCAGGCCGTACTCGCTTCCGCCTCTTCACTGCGGCACACGATCTTCGAATACAGCGCGAGCGACTGCGCCACGACCTGAT
>DATNBT010000101.1:0-13080 GCA_035571855.1 Vicinamibacterales bacterium | reverse complement strand
TGACGCCCTGATAGACGAAATAGCCCCAGCCGGCGACGACGACGGCCGACGAGACGATGATGCTCGGATACCAGGAGAGACGACCGAGCGGCTCCCACACGTGGCCGGCGAGTTCCTGGAACATGTAGCGGCCCACGCGAGTCCCCGCGTCGATCGTCGTCAGGATGAAGAGCGCTTCGAAGAGGATCGCGAAGTGATACCAGAGCGCGAGTCCCGGACCGGAGAAGACGCCGCCGAGGACGCTGGCCATGCCGACCGCGAGGCTGGGCGCGCCGCCCGTCCGCGACATCAGCGTCACCTCGCCCATCTGCTTCGCGAGCGCCTGCATCTGCTCGGGCGTGACCATGAAACCCCACTCGGCGATCTTCAGCGACGCGGACTGCAGCGTCCCGCCGAGCGCGGCCGGCCCGACGTTCATCGCGAAGTACACGCCGGGCTCGAGCGTGGCCGCCGCGATCATCGCCATCAGGCCGACGAAACTTTCGGTCAGCATCGCACCGTAGCCGACGAGGATGGAGTCCGTTTCCCGCATCACCATCTTCGGCGTCGTCCCGCTGGCGATCAGCGCGTGGAAGCCCGAGATGGCGCCGCAGGCGATCGTGATGAACGCGAACGGAAACAGCTTGCCGGCGAAGACCGGTCCCGTGCCCGACGCAAACTGCGTGATGGCGGGCATCTTCAGCGGCGGCAGCAGAATCAGGATCGCGCCGGCGAGGACGAGCAGCGTGCCGACTTTGAGGAACGTCGACAGGTAGTCGCGTGGCGCGAGCAGCATCCAGACCGGCAGCACCGACGCGATGAAGCCGTAGACGATCAGCGCCCAGCAGAGCTGCGTGCCAGACAGCGTGAACACCGCCGCCCACACCGGATGCTGCGACACCCACTGTCCGCCGACCAGGCCCGCCATCATCAGCACCACGCCGATGATCGTCGTCTCGAGGACCTTGCCGGGGCGGAACACCTTCATCCACCAGCCCATCAGCAGCGCGATCGGAATGGTGGACGCGATCGTGAAGGTGCCCCACGGGCTGCCGCGCAGCGCGTTCACGACGACGAGCGCGAGCACCGCCAGCAGGATGATCATGATCGCGAAGATCGCGATCATCGCGCCCATGCCGGCGACGGGATTGATTTCCTCCTTCGCCATCTGGCCGAGCGTCTTGCCGTCGCGGCGGATCGACGCGATGAGGATCGTGAAATCCTGCACGGCGCCGCCGAGGACGACGCCGGCGATCAGCCAGATCGTGCCGGGAAGAAAGCCGAACTGCGCGGCGAGCGTCGGGCCGATCAGCGGGCCGGCGCCGGAGATGGCCGCGAAGTGATGCCCGTACGCGATCCAGCGGTTGGTCGGATGGAAGTCGCGGCCGTTGTTGAGCCGCTCGGCCGGCGTGGCGCGCCGGCCGTTGAGATCGAAGACCTTGTAGGCGATGAAGCGCGCGTAGAAGCGATACGCGACCAGATACGTGCAGACGCCCGCGACGAGTATCCACGCGGCGCTGATGGTCTCGCCGCGCGAGAGCGCGATCATGCCGAAGCCGAACGCGCCGAGCGCGGCGACGCCAATCCAGATGACGGCGGCCAGGACCTTGTTCATGTCGAGAGGAATTCTACTCCTGCGACCGAAGCTCCAGGATCCGCGCCGGATTCTTCCTCGAGATGAGATCGATCTGCGCGGCGGTCAACCCGCGGCCGCGCAGCGCGGCGATGAACGCCGCGAGCCCGTCGGGCGGGAGCGGATTGCCCTTCTGGCCCAGGTCCGACGACAGAATGCACGATTCTGCGCCTACCTTACTTATAGCGTCGGCATACGTGGCCACCCGCTCCTGGCCGCCGCGGCCGGCAATCGACCCGGAGACGAACTCCACGAACGCGCCTTCCTTCGCCGCCGCCTGCATCTGCGCGACGTTCATCAGCACCGGCGTCTGCATCGCGTGCGTGATGACCATGTGCCGCACGCCCTGCCGCTTCCCTTCGCGCACCAGCAGCAGCGCTTCCTCCGGAGACACGTGGCCCGTGGCGAGCACGAGGTTGTGTTTCGCGATGACGGCGATGACGTCCTTCACGTCCTGCAGCAGCTGTCCGTCCTTCGCGACGCGCACGAACGGCCGACTCTCCTTCGAGACGCGGACCTGGTTTTCGGCATCGAACGTGGACATCCACACGAGCCGGCCGTAGCCGCCCGAGACCTGCGTCATGTGCTCGACGGCCGCCGCGTTCATGCCGCCGACCGTGAGATTGAGGTCGATCCCGCCGAAGACCTCGATGCCCGGGACCTCCTTGCGGACGATGAACGCCATCGTCGCCGTCGGCTCGTAGTGGCTCTTGAGCACGATCGCGCGCATGCCGCGGTCGCGCGCGAGCTTCGCGACATCGATCGAGTCGATCGATCGCTCGACGCTGTCGGGCGCCGAATGGACGTGGATGTCGATGACGCCGTCGAGCGGCCGCTGCGCCAGCCCGATCGGAACCAGCAGAAAGAAGGCGACGAGGAACGCGAGTGCATGCTTCATGTTGACGCCGGCAGCAAAGAGGTCCCTAATACTACGCCATGAAATATGCGTGTCTACTGACGATTCTGCTCCTCGCCCCCGCCGCGATGGCGCAGACACCGCCGCAGGGCGAGCGCGTCTATCGTGAACGCTGCGCCGGCTGCCACGATCAGACGACGCAGCGGATTCCGCCGAAGGCGGCGCTGCAGAAGATGCCGGCGACGAAGATCCTGCGCGTCCTCGATTTCGGCGTGATGATGAGCGTCGCCTATCCGCTGAAGCGCGACGATCGTGAAGCCGTCGCGAAGTATCTCGGGACCGATGCCGGCGACGCGCAGCCGCCGGCGAGGGCGTACTGCGGCGATCGCACGGTCCGCCTGAAGGCGGACACTACCAGCGCCGCGGCTACCAGCGCCGTGGCTACCAGCGCCGTGGCTACCAGCGCCGTGGCTACCAGCGCCGCGGCTACCAGCGCCGCGGCCCGCGTCCAGCAGTGGAACGGCTGGAGTCCCGCCTCTACGAACACCCGGTTTCAGACCGCCGCGAACGCCGGACTCACGGCCGCACAGGTGCCGTCGCTCGAGCTGAAGTGGGCGTTCGCGTTCGACGGCGACGTGTCGACGTTCAACCAGCCGACCGTCATCGGACCGTATCTGTTCGTCGGCGGCGCGAGCGGCGCGGTCTACGCGCTCGACACGAAGTCCGGCTGCATTCACTGGAACTTCCAGGCGAACGGGCCAGTCCGATCGTCGCTGCTGCTCGTCAAGGATCGCCTCATCTTCAGCGACCTCGTCGGCTGGACGTACGCGCTCGATGCCTCGACCGGCGGCGTTATCTGGAAAGTCCGGCCCGAGGAGCACGAAGCGACGCGCCTCACTGGCGGCGCCGTCGAAGCAAACGGCGTCGTCTTCATCCCCGTCGCGTCGTGGGAAGAATCCCGCGCGCTCGGACCCGAATACGAATGCTGCACCTTCCGCGGCAGCATCGTCGCGCTCCGCGCTTCGGACGGCCAGCGCGTCTGGAAGACGTACATGATCGACGGACCCGCGACGCTCATGGGCAAGACGTCGAAGGGCACGAACATCTACGGTCCCTCGGGCGCCGGTGTGTGGTCGTCGCCGACCATCGACACGCGTCGCGGTGTCCTCTACATCGCGACCGGCGACAACTACTCCACGCCGCCGACGAAGACCAGCGATGCGCTGATGGCGCTCGACATCAAGACCGGAAAGATTCTGTGGGTGCGGCAGATCACGTCGGGCGACGCGTACAACTCGGGCTGCGGCAACGACAACGGCCAGTGCCCGGCGGAGAAGGGACCCGACTTCGATTTCGGATCGTCGGCGATGCTCGTCCGCGCCGGCGGCCGCGACCTGGTCGTCGCCGGCCAGAAGTCGGGTGTCGTGACGGCGGTCGATCCCGCGCGCGAGGGACAGATCGTCTGGCAGACGCGCGTCGGCAAGGGCGGCGTCAACGGCGGCGTGCAGTGGGGCATGGCGAGCGACGGCACGAACGTCTACGCGTCGGTGTCCGACGTCGTCCGCCTGCCGAACACGAACCCGCAGCCCGGAGATACTGCGCGCTTCGTGTTGAGCAAGACCGAAGGCGGCGGCATCAGCGCGTTGAAGCTCACCGACGGCGGCAAGGTGTGGGCGGTGGCGCCGCCTCCCTGCCGTGCCGACGCGCCCCGCGGCTGCAGTCCGTCGCAGTCGGCCGCGCTGTCGGCGATTCCAGGTCTCGTGTTTTCAGGATCGCTCGACGGCCATCTGCGCGCGTTCGACGTCGCGTCGGGCAAGGTCGTGTGGGAGGTCGATACCGTGCGCGACTACGACGCGGTCAACGGCGTCAAAGGACGGGGCGGCTCGATGGACGGTCCAGGCGCAGTGATCGCCGGCGGGATGCTGTTCGTGAACTCCGGCTACTCGCGATTCGACGGCATGCCGGGGAACGTGCTGCTGGCGTTCGGGCTCAAGTAGCGCAGGCTGACGGGCCTGAAGGCCGGTACTACCTGGTCGCTTCGCAGTCGCCGATGTACTGCGCGGCCTCGGGATACGCCGCACGCGAGTAGACGGCCTGCAGCCGCTGGTCGTGGGTCTCCTTCGGAAACACCGTCACGACGATCAAGCCGCCGTCGATCCCCACGTTGAGGAAGTGGAGATTCGATCCGACGAGCTTGACGTTGACGCCGGTCTCGCCGCGGCGGAAGAAGGTGGCGAATTCAGCCGTGCCTTCGTCGGCGTTGATGTTGTCGATGGTGAGCGTCGCGTCGAGCGGCTTGCCCGGGAAGAGACACTTGAGCCGCTTGATGGACTGCAGCAGCTGACTCGTTTCCGGAATCAGATTCCGCCCGCGATCGCGCCGCTGCGCGCGCGCCATGAACCCGAGCATCATCGCGATGGCGACCGTGACCGACACGAGAGCCGCATATCTCGTTCTCATTTGCCATCCACCGAAAAAGCCAGCAGCACGTTGCCCGGCATGAAGCCGAGCGAGCCGTAGCCCGAGTTCACGTACACCGTGCCGTTGACGATGGTCGAGCCCGGACCGTTCATCGATCCGCCGTTCGCTTTGACACCGTTTACGGTCGGAAAGTCTTTCGCCGTGTCCGTGTCGAAGACGACCTGCCCCGTCTCCGCCTCGTAGCCGCGCAGGTGCCCGTCGAGACTCGCGGAGAACACCATGCCCGGCATTGCCGTCACCGCAGCCGGCTGGCCGGTGCTGCAGAACTGCCGGCCCCGGCACGTATCGCCTTGCGGCGGCGTCCGCCACTTGATGGTGCCGTCGGCGATGTTGATGGCGACGAGGCCGCCGGCTTCACCGGACTTCTTCTCGAACGCGCTCGACAGCGACACGTACGCCCTGGTGTCGTCGACGGCGAATCCCCACTCGATGCCGCCGAGGACGCCGCCGTCGCCGGCCTGCGTCTTCCACAGATACGCGCCGTTGGCCGGGTTGAGTCCGTACAACATGCCGGACTTCTGCCCGGCGATGACGATGTGGCGTCCGTCGCGGGTGGTGGCGAGCACGGGCGCGCTCGCGAAGTCGTAATCGGGACCGGGAGCGCTCGGACAGTGCGCGCGTCCCGTGGCGTCGTTCGGCGCCTGCAGGCAGCCCGTGTTCCACGCGTCGCCTGGCGTCGCCTGCGTCGTCCAGAGCATCTTTCCGGTGTCCATCGCGAGCGCCATGATCGCGTCGCTCGTCGGCGTCGCCGGGCTCGAGTAGTTGTCGCCGACGGCGACGAACATGCGGTTGCCGGCGACGTCGAGCACCGGCGTCGACCACACGCCGCCGCCTGACGGTCCCCACAACTGCGTGCCCGCGGCCGTCTTCGTCGTCTTCTGCGGCGCGTCGGGAATCGTGTACGTCTTCCAGAGCACTTTGCCGGTCGTGGCGTCGATGGCGCTGACGCTGCCGCGGAACGTGCAGCACTCGTACGTCGGGATCGCCGCGGTGCCTTCTTCGCTCGACGAGACGGGCACGAAGATCCGGCCGGCGCCGAGCGCGACGGCTCCGGTGACGATCGCGTCCGGATGCGTGTCGACCTTCGTTTTCCAGCGCAGCCTGCCGTTCATGTCGAGCGCGTACGCGGTCGCCGTGGCATCGCCGAAGAAGATCGATCGCTGCGGTCCGTTGCCGCCGACGACCGGCGTCGATCGCACGCCCGCATCGGCTTCGAACGTCCAGACGATGCAGCCCGAGCCCGCGTCGAGCGCGTAGATGATGCCGTTGCGGCTGCCGACGTAGGCGCGGTTGCCGGCGACGGTGACCTGCGAGCCGGACGCCGACACACCGGGAAATCCGAAGGCCCACTTCAGCTTCAGCCGCGGCACCGCGGTCGGCGACAGCCCGGCGGCGGCCGCCGGCTGGAAGCGCGTATTAAAGATGTTGCCGTTGAAGCCGTTCCACGCCGGCGCCCGCGGGTCGTCCGGCGTCGGCGTCGCGCAGAACGCGGACTTCGGGATGACTTCGAGCGGCGTGCGATACGAACCGGCGGGACGTCCCGTCACATATTCCGCGACGGCCCGGCGTTCGGCCGGCGTCAGCGAGGCGCCCTCGCGGCGCATGATGAACGAGCTCAACGCCGTGTCCACGTACTCGGGCGTGAACCCCTTGAGCGCATCGCGGCCCGGCATGCGCGGCATCGTGCCGTCGTGGCACGCCGCGCAGTGCTGCCGGTAGACCTGTTCGCCATTCGGCGTCTGGGCGGAGGCAGAAACGGCGAGCCCGAGAAATACGGCGAAGGCGACATGTTTCATGCGGCAGAGTGTAAACTCAATCCGCTGCGATGATCACGACTCGTCGCGAACATCTTCAGGGCCTTCTCGCGCTCGGCGTCGCGGCCGTCGCCCCCGACGTGCCCGTGCCGGCCGGCGGAATCGGCCGGAAAATCCGCCACATCTCTTATAGCGACCAGGGCGGCCGGCCCGACGGCGTGCAGGTGATGGTCAACCGGCAGCACGTCTACGTCGGGCACATGTTCAGCGACGGCGTGACGATCCTCGACGCCGCGAACCCGCGCGCGCTCAAGCCCGTGGGCTTCTTCACGGCCGGCACCAACACGCGCACGCATCATCTCCAGGTCTCCGGCGATCTGCTGCTGCTCGCCAACGGCGCCAACATCGTCGCGATGCAGTCGTACGACAACATGCGCGGCTACTTCGAGAACGCGCTCGTCGACAGCATCACGAACAAGAAGAAGTTCCGCGCCGGCCTCAGCATCCACGACATCTCGAAGCCGGACGAGATGCGCGAGATCTCGTACCTCGAGATTCCCGGCTTCGGCATCAACCGGCTCTGGTGGACGGGCGGACGCTACGCGTACCTCGCCGTCCACTTCGACGGCTACACGGATCACATCCTCGCGATCGTCGATCTGCAGAACATCACGAAGCCGGAGATCGTGTCGAAATGGTGGCTGCCCGGCATGCACCGCGCCGGCGGCGAGCCGTCCACACTGCAGCCGGGCAAGCGCGTCGCCCTGCATCACATGATCGTCGCCGGCGATCGCGGCTACGGGGCGTGGCGCGACGGCGGCTTCACGATTCACGATCTGAGCGACAAGTCGAAGCCGAAGCTGCTGTCGCACATCAACTGGTCGCCGCCCTACCCCGGCGGCACGCACACCCCGCTCCCGCTGCCCGGCCGCCAGCTGGCCGTCGTCGCCGACGAGGCCAACGCGGAGAAGTGCGCGAAGGGACTGTTCCACACGTTCATCGTCGACTGCCGCGCGCCGGAGAATCCCGTGCCCATCTCGACGCTGCCGACGCCGACGGGGCGCGATTACTGCGGCACGGGCACGTTCGGCCCGCACAACCTCCACGAGAATCGTCCCGGGTCGTTTCAGAGCGAAGAGATGCTGTTCGCGACGTACAACGTCGCGGGCGTGCGCGTGTTCGACATCAAGGACCAGTTCTCGCCGAAAGAGATCGCGTACTGGATTCCGCCGACGCCGAAAAAGCTGATCGACCCGCGGCCGAACGTGTCGCTCGCGGCGAAGACCGCCGACATCTTCGTGCAGAAAGACGGATTGATTTTCGCGAGCGACTGGAACGCGGGGCTCAACGTGCTCCAGTACGAAGGCTGAGGTTCAGGGTTCAGGGTTCAGCGTTCATACACGCGCCAGACGATCTCGCGGGGCATCGGGACTTCGCGCGTGAGATCGAAGCGCGCCGCCGCCCACGACTGCAATTCCTTCAGGCATCGCGCCGCGATGTCTTTCGGCACCGCCCACGTAAAGCTGCACTCGCCGTCGACGAGCCGCTTGAGAAAGTTCGCGATCGTCATCAGATGGCCGCCGCCGAAGCGCTCCGTTGCGATGCGAGTCATGCCGAGATCGGCGAGAAACGATTCGACCTCGTCTTCGGTCCGGACACCGGGATGGAACGGGTTCGCGACGCCTTCGGCTTCGAACATCGCTCGGATCTTCTCCCTGATCTGCACCCACGCTTCGTCGGGCTCGCCGTTGGACCATTCGTGCAGCACGCGGCCGCCGGGTTTCAGCACGCGGCGAACGTCCCTGAGGAGCTCCTGCCACTCGGGCACCAGGTACAACAGCCGGGCAATGACGACCGCATCGAAGCCCGCGTCGGAGAACGGCAACTGCTCGCCGACGCCGACCACGCGGTGAATACGCGAGGACGGCGACTTCTTCGCGATCTCGTCCAGCATCGGCCGCGCGAGATCGAGCGCGACGAGGCGGCACCCGCGTGACGCGAGCGGAACGGCGACGCGGCCTGTCCCGGCGGCGACGTCGAGCACACGCGCTCCCGGCGCGAGCGAACCCGCGCGCACGAGCGCGTCCGCCACAGCGTCGGATATGGACGCGCCGTGCCGGCCGTCGTATCTGGACGCGTTGTCGGAGAAGTCAACGCGTCCGGCCATTCACTTGTCGCTGGGGTTCTTCTTGCCCTTCGTGAGCATCTCGACCGTCTTCGTCACGCGCGCGTCCCGCGTCTCGGGCTTCTTCGCCTCGACGATCCAGACGACGTATTCCTTGCGGTGGCTGAAGGCCAGCGTGTCGAACTGCGCGCGAGCTTTGGCGTTCCTGGCGAGCAGCGTCTGCAGGTCCTTCGGCGCCGTCACGATGCGCTTCTCGCGATCGACGACGACAGCGCCGTCGGCGTCCTTGATTGCTTCGGTTTGCCTCTCGTGTCTCGCCTTCTCGAGACCCGGCGCGTATTTGTAGCGGGTCGCGGACCACGAGTCGTCGACGGCGATCATCGAGACCGGATTCCAGTCCGAGCCCTTCGTCGCGTCCCACTCCTGCATCCCGTGGAGATCGGTCTCGATGCCGGCGTTCTTCTTCGGGTACGCGACCCAGACCGCGCCGTCCTGCTTCACGGACGCCAGCAGCTTCGGCCACTGCGTCTTCAGATCCTTCTGCGTCGTCGTGAACAGCAGCGCGAGGTCGAGATCACGCTTCAGCGACTTTTCGACGGTGACGCCGGCGACGTTGCCGAGCGAGAAGCCGGCAGGCGCGTTTGCGACGGCGACGCGCATACCGGCCTTGAGGTGGAGCTTCCTGGCTATTTGCATGTCCAGTTCGCGGCGTCATTGGGCGTGCCGGTGCCTTTATACGTCGCGACCTGCGGATACGGACAGAGCGGGCGTGTCATGTCCACGCGATTGTTCGTCACGTGGTACGCCTCGATCGACGCCGGCGTCTGGTTGCCTTCGCGCCACCGTTCCATGATCGCCATGTAGTTGATCTGGTTCGGCCCCGGGCCGCCGCCGCAGTGCTGCATGCCGGGCGCCATGTAGAGACGCACGAAGTCTTCCTGCTTGCCGCCCATCTTCTTCAGTACGCTCTCGTAGTAATTGATCGTATTGCCCGGCGAGATCGCCGTGTCGTTCCAGCCGTGGTACAGCAGGAGCTTGCCGCCATGCGCCTTGAACGCCGACAGATCCGGATTCACGGCGTTGATGATCGTGCCGACCTTCTCGTCCACGATCTTCAGATCCTTGTCGACGTCGAACGTCTTCGCGTCCCAGTTCGCGTCGTTGTACGCGACCTGGAACGATCCGACGGACACGCCCGGCGCCTGCCGGCCGCCGAGAAACGCCATCCACTGATACTCGCTGCCCGGCTGCTTGCCCGGAAAGACGACGTCGCCGTTCTTCGTCTTCGTCGCCGAATACGCGCGCTTGACGGCGTCGAGCTGCGGCTGCGTGAGGCACGCCGGGCCGTCGGCTCCCTTGCACAGCAGCGCGGACGGATCGAATCTGCACGTGCGCGGATCGTTGATGAGGCCGTCCTTCACGCCGTCGTTCGCGTCGCAGGCGCGGACCGCCGCGTCGCGAAGCGCGTTGAGCTTTTCCTGCGTCAACGCCGCGGCTGGATTGTTCAGCACCGGCACCGCCACGGAGAGATCCCACGTATGGAGATGCGTCTGGTAGTTCGCCGGCGCGCCGGCGATGATCGCGTCGAAGTCGTCGGGGAACTTCTGCGCTTCCATCAGGCCCTGGCGTCCGCCCGTCGAGCAGCCGTTCCAGTACGACAGCCGCGCGGGACGCTCGTAGTACTTCGCGACGAGCGCCTTCGTCTGCACCGTCGTCTCGTGCACGGCGCGATAGGCGAAGTCGGTCACCTTCTCGGGATGATTGATCGCGAACAGCGCGTTGCCGCCCTTGTGGCCGGTGTCGGTCGACGCCGTTGCGTAGCCTTCCTCCACCGCGTTGACCATCGCGGGGAAGCTGATGATGCCCGCCCATCCGCCGCCGCCGACGAACTGAAACTTGCCGTTCCAGTTCTCGGGAAGCCAGGCCTCCATCTCGATTTCCGAATCAGACGACGGACGGAGGATCGCGTTGATGCGGCAGTGCGCCGGCACGATTTGCGGCGCGGGCGGCGCACCGCCAGGGCCGCCGCGGCCGCGACCGCCTTCAGCAGCGGGCGGCGCACCCGGCGCGGCGCCGCGGCCGGGCTGCACGAACGGGCCGGCCGGCACCATCTCGGCCGCGACGATCGTCGCGTTCGGGAGCGAGAGCGTTTTCAGGCTTTCGCACGATGCGGGCGAAGACGCCAGCGTGGCGGACAAAGCGAGGACAGCGATCATTGCAACCTCCGTTACCGGAATTCCAGATACCCCAGTTTGTTTCCCGCCGTGTACCACAGCTTGTCGATCAGTCGATTCGGCGGGCAGCGATCGCTTCCTGCCGACAATCCCGTCGGACCGCCGCCCGGCGGAAGCTCGAACTCCGTGATGACGCCGTCGCGGAGAACGCGCCCGAGGCGACCGGCCTTCGTGTACCAGATGTTGCGATCGGGACCGACCGCGATGTTGATCGGCGATCCGGTCGGGCTCGGAATCGGATACTCGGTGACTTTTCCGTCGAGCGTGATGCGGCCGACGCGGTTGCCGTCCGGCTGCCGGCTGTCCATCCGCCCGCTGAGCTCGACGAACCACAGCGCGCCGTCGGCGCCCGTCGTGATGTCGCCGGGCCCGCTGTTCGGCCGCGGCAGATCGAATTCCGTGATGATGCCGGCGGGCGTGATGCGGCCGATCTTGCTCGCGTTGAATTCGGAAAACCAGACGTTCCCGTCGGGACCGGCCGCGAGCGCGCGCGGACCGCTGTTCGGCGTCGGAATCTGAAATTCCGTGATGACGCCGGCCGGCGTCACGCGTCCGATCTTCCCGCCGGCGAACTCTCCGAACCACACGTTGCCGTCCTTGCCGAGCGCCGTCGCGCGCGGCTGGCTGGCAGGCGTCGGGATGTCGAACTCGCTGATCGCGCCGGCCGCCGTGATGCGGCCCATGCGGTTGCCGAGGTGCTCGGAGAACCACATGTTGCCGTCGGAGCCGATCGTGATGATGCGCGGCGCGCTTCCCGGATGAGGGAGATCGAATTCTTTCAGCGCGCTGCCGTCCTGCGCCATCCGTCCGATGCGATTGCCCGAGCTTTCGGTGAACCAGAGCATGCCGTCCGGCGCAATCGACACCGTCGTCGGCCCGCTGTTGGGATTGGGCAGCGGAAATTCGGTCGCTTTTCCGTCGGTGTGGAGGGCGAGGAATTCCTGCGCGCGCGGCGCGGCCGCAATGAGAGCTATACCGAAACAGATCAGGAGGTTACGGGAACTTACAGCCATTCAGACGCCGTGCTAGAATTTGCCGAAGGACCGTGAAAGTCAAGGGGCCGCTCACCTCTGCGCTTCTGGCCGGCATCGCGCTCGTTGCGACGCCTACATTACATATAGCCGCGCAAACCCCACATATAGTCGCGCAAACCCCTGGTAGTGTCCGCCTTCAGGCGGACATGTCGCCCGAAGCCGAACGCGCGCTCGTCGACAAGTACTGCGTCACCTGCCACAACGCGCGGCTCAAGACCGGCGGCCTGGTGCTCGACAAAGACACCGTCGATCTCGCGCACGTCGCCGATCGCGCGGACGTCTGGGAAAAAGTCATCCGCAAGCTCCACGGCAAGATGATGCCGCCCGTCGGCATGCCGCGGCCGGATGGAGCGACGCTCGACGCGTTCACGACGTCGCTCGAGAACACGATCGATCGCGTGGCGCTCACCAGGCCCAATCCCGGCCGCTCTCCCCTTCATCGCCTCAATCGATCGGAATACGCCGCCGCGGTTCGCGACGTCCTCGCGCTCGACATCGACGCGACCTCGCTCCTGCCGGCAGACGACGAGGCGAACGGGTTCGACAACATCGCCGACGTGCTCAAGGTGTCGCCGTCGCTGCTCGAGCAGTACCTCACGGCGGCGCGCAAAGTCAGCGCGCTCGCCGTCGGCGATCCCAGAGTGACGCCGGTCGGCGTCGTCTACCGCGTGCCGCCGGATCGCTCGCAGGAAGATCACGTCGAGGGCCTGCCGCTCGGCACGCGCGGCGGCATCCTCGTCCGCCACAACTTCCCGCTCGACGCGACCTACGAATTCAACGTCGTCCTGCTGCAGAACATCGTCGGCTACGTGCCCGGCCTCGAGTGGCCGCACGAGCTCGAGATCAGCATCGACGGCGCCCGTGTGTTCCTCGCCGAAGTCGGCGGCGATCAGGACAACCGGCTCTCGGACACGAACCTGGCGCTGACGAAGGAAACGCTCGACAAGCGGCTGCGTACGCGCCTCGCCGTCACGGCCGGCCCGC
>DATNBT010000100.1:0-8456 GCA_035571855.1 Vicinamibacterales bacterium | reverse complement strand
CGAGACGCCGGATGCTCTCGAAGAGCTCTTTCACCGCGTCACCGACCAGCAGGACTTCACGCCGGTCGCTCGGGACATTCTCGCCGTCGTGCAGGCATGAGACGCCCGGCCGACGCCTCGCGCTCCCGTCTGCTGACGCGGCACTTCTTCGGCGCGCTCTTCGATCTCGGCTTCCTCACGCGTGAAGGCGCGGACGGCTTCATCCGCGTCGTCATCGGCATCGTCGCCGTCATCATCACGCTCGGCCTCTGGCTGACGCGGATGTACACCATCGTCTACGCGCCGCCCGGCGGGGTCGCCGATCCGGCGCCGTACGTCAGCGCGGTCGACGCGAACACGATGACCGCCATCGGCCTGCCGATGTGGATTGCGGCCTTCGTCACCGTGCTCATCAGCCACTCGCTCGTGCCCGACGAGACCGACTACCGCGTGCTGATGGCCCTGCCGCTCACGAAAGCGTTTATCTTCCGCGCCAAGCTGCTCGCGCTCGCGATGTTCTGCGCCCTCTTCATCGCGGGCAGCCTGCTCGGGCTGACCGTCCTCGTGATCGTGATCTCCTCGAGCCGGTTCGCGCCGAACATCGTGCCGGTCAGCGTCGCCGCGTACTGGCTCGTCGGCGCGCTCGCCTGCCTCTTCAGCGTCCTCACCATCGTCTCGATCAACGGCCTGCTCACGATCCTGGTCCCCCGGTCGCGCGTGCACGGCGTGACCGCGACGGTGAAGAGCGCGCTGCTGGCGGCGCTGATGTTGTCGATCCCGTCCGTGCTCGCGCTGCCGGCGAAGGCCGGAGCGTTCGCCGGGCACTCGCGAGCGCTGTACTCCCTGCCGCCCGCCTGGTTCGTCGGGATCGAACGACTGGCCTTCGGCGGCGGCGACGCGTTCACCGCCGTTCTCGGCCGGATCGGCCTCGTGGCGTTTGCGTCCGTCTCGGCCGTCGCCGCAACAAGCTACCTGGTCCTGTACCGGCGATTCGATCGGGTGATGCTGACGACCGTCGAAGTGTCGCGCCGCCGCTCGCGCTGGCGGGGGACGATCGGCGACTTCACGCTCGCCACGCTCCGGCGCAGCTCGCTGCACCAGGGCGTGCTCGTCGCCGTCTCCGCGCTCGGCGTCACGCTCGCGATCAACCGGGTCGGCGGCCAGACCGCGACCTATGCCGCGCTCGGCGCCGTGTGGCTGCTGATGTTCTTCATCGGCCTCGCGACGCGCGCCGCCATCGCGCTGCCGATCGACCAGCGGGCGAACTGGGTGTTCCGCATGACCGAGAGCGACGCGACCCGCGCGTCGCAGCTGTCCGCCGTCACGCGCCTCATGCGCCAGACGACGGTGATCGTTCCGGTGCTGGTGATGGCGCCGCTCGAGTGGCGCCTGTTCGGGGCGCGCGCCGTGCCGGCGCTCGCCATGAACGCCGTCTGCGGCCTGTTGTGGGTCGAGGTCCTGCTGCGCGGCTGGCGCCGAATCCCGTTCACGTCCAGCTACATTCCCGGCAAGCAGTTCATCGCCCAGACGCTCGTCGTCGGCATCGGCACGCTCGTCCTCGGCGTCACGATCGTCGGCGCGATGGCGCTCGGCGCGGCGCGGTCGACGGCCTTCTTTCTCATCGCGTCCCTCCTTCTCGGCACGATCACGCTGGTCTTCCGCCGGACGCGCCTTCACCTGTGGAACAACGGCGCGCTGGAATTCGACGACAAGATGCCGTCCGCCCTGGATCTGAATCTGTACGGTTGACGGCAGACCTGAAGGTCTGCGCCTACAGCTGCGATCCCCAAAGACTGTTGACCTATATTCCAGCTGTAGCGACAGACCTTCAGGTCTGCGCTTGATCTGTATCGCGACCTGATATATCGTCTGTCGATATATGACGCCGACGCGGGCGGAATTCCACGTGCTCCTCGCGCTGCTCGACGGCCCGAGGCACGGCTACGGCCTGATGCAGGACGTCGAGGAACTGTCCGGCGGCGAGCTGACGATCGGGCCCGGCACCCTCTACACCGCCATCAAACGGCTGCGCGCCAGCCGGCTGATCAGCGAAACGGACGCCGACGCCGGCCGCCGGCGCTGCTACAAGCTCACACGTAAGGGCAAATCCATCGTCGAAGAAGAAGCGCGGCGGCTGCAGGAGCTGGTGCGCGCCGCCAGGAAACGCGGGCTGCTGCCGTCGCAGTCATAGAGGTCATGACCGCCGAACGCATCTACGCGGCGCTGCTCCGGATGTATCCGGCCCCGTTCCGCGAGGAGTACGGCGGCGAGATGCTGTCGGTGTTCCGCGATCTGCGCGCGTCCCGGCGGTCGACGCCGGTGCGGTTCTGGAGCTTCGTCCTCCGCGACGTCTTCACGAGCGCGGCCCGTGAACGTCTCGAAGGCACGCGATGGCTGGCGGCGGCGCTCTTCGGCCTCGCCGCGACGGTCGCCACCGCCCGGCTGGCGACGTTCGTCTATCGATATTTCTATCATCCGTACTTCGAGGACACGGCGATCCGGCCGCTGCCGTACGGACTGCTGCTCGGCATCGTGCTCGGGCTGTCGGTGGCCGGCGCGCAGTGGGTGCTCTTCCCCGCCGCGGAGCGGCGCGCCGGCCGCTGGGCGCTCGTGAGCGCGGTCACTCTGCCCGTCGCGATTCTCTTCTGCAGCACGGCGGTCGAACAGGCGCTCGACGGCCTGAACCCGGTCGTCCACATCCATCATCCTCTCGCGCTCGACCTCCTCGTCGTCGGCTTCGGACGTCCCGGTGATTGGAGCGGAATCGCCGCACAATTCTTTGCGATGGCAGCATCGGCTCTCGTCATCCGGCTCGCGATGCCCGACCTGAAGGTCAGGCGCTACAGCTGGGATTCAGGAAGACATGCTGATTAAACAAGCCGGCGACATCCGATCGTCCGACATCACTCCCCACAGCACGTACCTGCGCCGCCGCGAATTCCTGGCGGCGCTCGTGACGCTGCCCATCGCGTCGAAGATGGCGACGACGACGGACGCGGTGACGAGGAAGGACGCGATCACGAGCTACACGAACTACTACGAGTTCGGATCGGACAAAGGCGACGCGCGGGAGAACGGCGGCGCGTTCAAGGCGTCGCCATGGAACGTGACCGTCGACGGCCAGTGCGGCAAACCCGGCACCTACACGCTCGAGGACATCCTCAAGCCGCATCCGCTCGAAGAGCGCGTCTATCGCATGCGCTGCGTCGAGGGCTGGTCGATGGTGATTCCGTGGGACGGCTTCCCGCTCGGCGCGCTGCTCAAGCGCTTCGAGCCGACCGCGAAAGCGAAGTTCGTCGAGTTCACCACCGTCAACCGTCCGAAGGAGATGCCCGGCATCCGCCGGCAGGTGCTGAACTATCCGTACGTCGAAGGGCTCCGCATGGACGAGGCGATGCATCCGCTGACGATCCTCGCGGCCGGCCTCTACGGCGAGTCGCTGCTCACGCCCAACGGCGCGCCGCTGCGGCTCGTCGTGCCGTGGAAATACGGATTCAAGGGCATCAAGGCGATCGTGAAGATCCGCTTCGTCGAGAAGCAGCCGTTCAACACATGGCAGGACGCCAACCCGGCGTATTACGGCTTCTACGCGAACGTGAATCCCGACGTGCCGACGCCGTCCTACAGCCAGGCGACCGAGCGCCGCATCGGCGAGTTCCTGCAGCGGCGCACGCTGCCGTTCAACGGCTACGCGGAGCAGGTGGCGTCGATGTACGCGGGACTCGATCCGCGGCGCCTGTACTAGAACGTCACCTGCACGCCGAGCTTGGCGACCCGCGCGCCGAGCAATGACGTCACGTTCTGCCAGGACGGTCCGTACGCGCTGTTCACCGCCAGCACCGGGCTCGCGTTGAACAGGTTATAGACGTCAATCGCGGGCAGGACGCGCAGTTGTCCGAATCGAAAGATCCGGCTGATGCGGAAGTCGAACTGCCGGTTCCATCCCTCGACGTAGACGCTGTTCGGCGTGATCAGCGGGACGGTGACGGTCGCCGTACAGTTCCCCGCCGCAGGACATGCCGAGAGCGGCCGGCCGAGCGAGGGTGCGATCGCCGCGTTGCCCACCGCGAAGTTCGCCGCCTGCGGAATCGACGGCAGCATCTGAAAATTCGCGCTCAACTGAAATTTCTGCGGCAGCGGCGCCACGCCCTGGAACTTGAGCTGCGTGTTCGCCGACCACGGCTGCGCGACGTGGCACTGGTACAGCTGCTGCGGGGAGTCGACGACGAAGCACTGATCGGTCACGGTCGAGCCCGTGCTCAGGCCGCCGGCGAGCACGAAGCCGTTGTGCCGGTAGTTGGCCGTCGCGTCGATCCCGTTGAACACCTGCGTGCGGCCGCCGAAGGTGGACGCGGGCACGATCAGGTTGTTGACCTGGCCGAAGCGGTTCGGATTCAGGTCGTACAGGCCACAGATCGGCTGGCCGCCGCCGTTCGGCAATCCTGCGTTCGTCGGCTCGGTGATGCAGTACGGACTGTAGTCGGCCGCCGACACCGACAGGTTGTCCGTGACGGTGAAGTTGCCGTACCACGTCCGGAAGTAGCCGATGTTCGCCGACAGCCCGGGAATGAGCTCCCGCTGCACCGACACCGACGCCGTCCAGTTGTACTGGCGCTTGTACCAGCCGCTGATCGTATCCGGAGAAAAATTCGTCGTGCGCACGACGGTGCCGAACGTGCTGCTGTTGATCGCGCCGCACGTCTGGCCGTTGGCCGTGTTCGCGGCGGGGTTCAGCAGGTTGCAGCCTGGAACGAAAGCCGGATTCGCGGCGTCGGCGGCCGAGAACCCCGGATCACTCCAGGTCCGCGTCGTGCTGATGACCATCAGGTTGACCGGGTTGTTCTGCTGGACAATCCCGCCAGGCGGATCGAACGCGAGGTTGCGCGACAGCGACGCCTTGATCGCCGTGCGGCCGTCGCCCGAGATGTCGTACGCGACGCCGAGACGCGGATTGATGTCCTTGAAATTCGGAATGTCGTTCTGAGCGGCGAAGTCGCGGGCAGGCACGAACGGGCCCGCGGGCAGATGCTGTGCGGGGACGCTGCCCACCTCTCCGTCGTACCGCAGTCCGAGATTCAGCGTCAGCCGATCGATCTTCCATTGGTCGCCGACAAACGCCGCGTAGTAGTCGACGCGCTGCGCCCAGTTGTAAGGCGTCGCCCACTCCGTCACCGACGACGGCCTCTGGTTGTTGAACGTGAATGTCAGCGCGTCCGGCGCGATGAACGACTCCTTCGTCTGGATGCCCTGCATCGTCTGGATCCCGGCCTGCAACGCGTGCTTGCCCGTGAGATACGAGAGCGTGAAGTTCTGGTTGATCTGCTTGCTCTTCTGGTTGCCCCATGAGCCGCCGGGCGTCTGCAGCTGTCCGCCGGCCGCGCCGTACCGATAGTTCGTCGACGACTCGAGAATCGACCGATCGGTGAACGTGCCCGTGCCCTCCGTCGCGCGCTCGAGATCGGTGTACTGATACGTGCCGCCCGCCCAGAGCAGCAGCTTCGGCGAGGCGGTGTACGTCCACGTCGTCATCACGCGGTACTCGGGATAGAGATGATGGCTGCCGGCCGCCTCCGGCGAGATGTTTCCATTCAGCGCGAAGAAGCAGCTGCAATTGCTCTCGGGCGATACCGTCGCCGTGAATTTGTTTTTGGAAGACGCCTGCCACGTTACACGCACGTCGCCGGTCTTGTATGTGTTGAGCGTGTACGCGGGCCGGCCGGGATCCGGCGTGTAGAGCATCGTCCCCTGCGTCCGGTTGTAGTAGTTGCCGGGCTGGTAATCCGACGCGACCCAGTTGCGAAAGCCGACGATGAACCACAGCCTGTTCTGGGCGATCGGGCCGCCGAACGAGCCGTTGTAGTCGTGGCGATCGCGGATATCACCCGGCACCAGCGCCCCCCGCGCGCGCAGGGCGTCATTGAGGTTGTTCGCCTGCATGCCGGAGTTGGAGAAGTCGGCGCGGAGGTTGCCGCTGAACCGGTTGCCGCCGTCTTTGGTCACGAGATTGATGTGGCCCCCGCCCGTCTGCGCGGTCGGATCGAAGCCGCCGGTCTCGACCACCACCTCCTGCAGCATCGAGGGGTTTTCGCTCGACAGAATGTTGCCCGACGCCAGCAGGCTGTTCGAGTTCATGCCGTCGCGGAACTGCTGGAAGTCGGCGCCGCTGCCGCCGTGAATCGAGAACGCCTGGTTGGTTTCGTTGGCGCTGCCGCCCACGTCCTGCGTGCCGATGGCGCCCGGAATCAGACTGGCAAAGGCGCCGGCGTTCTTCGGCAGCGGCAGCGCCTCGATGAGCGCCTGGTTCACGACCGTCTGCACCCGCGTGTTGACCGTGTCGACGATGGGCGATTCGCTGGTCACGGTCACCGTCTCTCCGACGGCGCCTATCTGCAGCGTGGTATTGACCGTCGCGGTAAAGCCCGTGGTCAGGACGATGTTCTCGCGCCGGGTCACCTGGAATCCGGCAAGCGTGAAGCTGAGCGTGTACGCGCCGGGCCGAAGCTCGATGATTTTGTACCGTCCCTCGCCGTCGGTCGACGTCGTCCGCGACTGCTCGATGAGCGCGGGACTGGACGCCTCGACGGTCACACCCGGCAGCACGGCGCCGGACGCGTCGATCACCGTGCCTTCGATGGAACCGCTCTGCGCGAAGGCGAGAACGGACGTGAGCACACACGCTGCCGTGACGGCGACTATCCGCGCTGCCTTCATCGCTTCTCTCCTTTGACGGGTGAAGGTGGCCGTGAGGCCACAGTACTGATCGTCGTCTTGAGGGTGGGGCCGCCACCGTACGCGGTAATCGTGATCCGGGTGCCGCGCGGCAACGTCACCGGCGCGGCGAAGATGTACGGCGTCAGCCAGTCGGTGGACAGATTCTTCGCAAACAGCAGGACGTTCGTGCTGCCATCGAGCCCGTGCGCGGAGACCTCGACCGATGTCGTCGCCGTCCCGATGTCGGGCCGCAGCGCCAGCAGCGTCGTGTCAGTCGACAGCGTCGCTTCTCCGTGAAGCCGTTTCGCGCCGATCGCGTCGATCACGAGGTCGGTGACATCCTGTGAGGCCGCCGGACCGAAGGCGAATCCGACCTTCCCGCGATCGACGACAGGCACGTCGGCCTGCCGGTAGTGGATGACGGCGACAAGGTGCGCTCCCGACGGGACGCGGTACGCGGCGCCTCGCGGCAGCGTGACGAAGCCGTACCACGGCGTCCAGCTGCCCAGCCACTGGCCGGTCTCCTTGATCGTAAACACGGCATCGTGCACCACGCGCCTGTCACCGGGCATGTACTCGAAGGCACGAATGCGTCGCCCGGCATCGAACCCCAGGTCGATGGTGACGGTCACGAAGCCGTTCGATTCCGCATTGGGAGCAATGGTCTGCGGCGGCAGCTCGCGCACAACATCGGGCCGGCCGATATGCCACGCGCCGAAGTCGGCGCGCGCACGCACGGCCAGGGGCTTGGGAGCCGCCGGGTCCGCGGTGTTCGTGAACACGGCGCCGCCGTTCCTCGGCCCGAGCCCTTCCATCCACGAGACGAGGAACTGGGACTCGCGCAGCGTGACGGCGTTTTCGTTCACGAAGCGGCCGTAGCCGGAAAACGCCGCCCACGGCGGCATGTGGCGCGACAGCACGGCCGCGCTGATCTTCCGCTTCGCCACCCAGACCTGCTCGTAGGTCGCGAGGGGAAACGACGGCCCGCCCTCCACGTGACACATGACGCAGTGGCTGTTCAGAATCTTCACGATTTCCCGATCGAAGAGGACCGTCGTGTTGACGGTTTCGTGCGGCGTCGCCGTCCGCGCCGCCACGAGGACCGCACAGGCGGCGAGCGTGAGCGCGCTAGCTGCCCTGGGGAAGGACATTGAAGGTGAACGCGAAGGTATGGATGGCGTCGTGGCGGCGGAACTGCGTCCACGCGCGATACCGCCCGGGCTTGGGCATCAGTCCTTCGAACGTCACGTCCGGCCCGCCGCGCAGTTTCTCGAGATCCGCGCCCGGCGCAATCTTGAAGACCGGGGGGCCGCCGTCGTCGTCGGGCTGCGCGATGATGTCGAGCGGATGCGAGTGGACGTACTCGGCCATGTCTTCGCTCATGATCAGCGTGTGGCCGAATGCGCCGAGATAGGTCTGCAGATCGGTGATCGGCTTGCCGGTCGCCGTATCCGTCAGGTAGTACGTCAGGTGGCCATAGAGGCCGACGAGAAACTGCTGCGGATCGTAGGAGATCGTCGCCGTGATGTCGCCGTCCACCTTCGTCAGCTTCGTGTCGGGCACCAGGTGCGCGCTGTCGGCCACGAGATCGCCGTCGTAGCCCGCCGTCACGAGCGGGCGGGCGAGGAACTGCGACGAGCCGCCGCTCGGCAGAAAATCCGACAGGACTTTGTAATAGCCGGCCTTCGGCAGCGTGACGTCGATGGTCCACGTGCCGTCTGCCTGTTCCTGCGGATGAATGTGCGCGAAGAACTCCATGTCCTGGC
>DATNBT010000099.1:0-2607 GCA_035571855.1 Vicinamibacterales bacterium | reverse complement strand
GAACCCTGAACCCTGAACCTTGAACCTGAACGATGCTGTTAACGATTGATGTCGGCAACACCAACATCACGCTCGGGGTGTTCGACGGCGCGACGCTCGTCACGAGCTGGCGCCTGCTGACGCTGCGAGAGCGGACCGCGGACGAAGTCGGCTTGATCATCACCGGCCTGTTCGCGCACGACAAGATCGCGCTCGCCTCCGTGAAGGCGATCGTGATCGGATCCGTGGTCCCGGTACTCACGCCGATCATGCGTTCCATGTGCGAGCGCTACTTCGGCACGCCGGCGCTCGTCGTCAAGCCCACGACCAACGCGGGCATGCCGATTCTGTACAAGAATCCGGAAGAAGTCGGCGCGGATCGCATCGCGAACAGCATCGCGGCGTGGGACGCGTACGGATCGAAGAAGCTGCCGATCATCATCGCGGACCTCGGCACGGCGACGACGTTCGATGCGGTGTCGGCGAAGGGCGAGTACCTCGGCGGCGTGATCTGTCCGGGGCCGCAGATTGCGGCGGAGGCGCTGTTTCAGCGCGCCGCCCGGCTGCCGCGCGTCGACGTGCGCAAGCCCGCCTCCGTCATCGGGCAGACGACGATCGGCGCCATCGAGTCCGGGTTGTTCTACGGCTACCTGGGGATGGTCGAGGCGATCGTGACGCGCATGACGGACGAGCTCGGCGGGAAGGCGACCTGCATCGCCACCGGCGGGCTGGCGCCGCTCATCGTCCCGGAAACGAAGCTGTTCGTCGCGACCGATCCCGACATCACGCTTCACGGTTTGAGACTCGTGTGGGAACGGAACAAGTAGACTTCTGCCGCGAAATCGAAACCTACCTCTGCAGGAAGAACGACGGTCATCTCATTCGCGTGACCGGACCTTCCTTCGAGCTCGTGTCGCGATGGGCGGAACAGGGAATTCCGTTGAAGGTCGCGTACGAAGGCATCGATCGCTACTTCGAACGCTACTACCGCAAGGGGCCGCGCCGCCGGCCGGTCAAGATCGATTTCTGCGAAGCCGACATCCTCGACGTGTTCGACGAATGGCGGAAAGCGGTGGGAGTGACCGCGCGGGCGGGAGAGGCGGGAAAGTCTGGACGGGCTGGATCGGACAAGCGCGGCGTCTCGCTGCCGGCGCATCTCGAGCGCGTCATCCTGAAGCTGACCGCGGCCCGCGCGAACGGGAAGCTCGGCGACGAGTTCGACGTGCTGATCGATCGCGTGAACGCGGAGCTGGAGATCGCGCGGGCGGCGGCCGGCGGCGTGCGCGGCGACGCGCGGCAGGCGCTGCTGGCCAGGCTCGGCGCGCTCGATGACGAGCTGCTCAGCGGCGCGCGGGCGGCGCTGAAAGACGCGGACCTGTCGTCGTTGTCGCGTGAAGCGGAGGACGAGCTCTCGTCGTTCCGCGGCCGCATGGCGCCCGATGCGTTCGCTCGCGCGCGTGACGGCGCGCTGTCCCGCCTGATTCGCGAGCGGTTCGGCCTGCCGACGATGACGCTCGGGCCGGCATGACGTTCGGCTGACGCCGGACGCGACGAACGACGCGCAATGAATCTCACCATCGAAAAGCCGGCGGCCGGGGGACGGATGATCGCGCGGCACGACGGGCAGGTCGTGCTCGTCAGCGGCGCCATTCCCGGCGAGCGCGTGACGGCACGCGTCGAGCGGTCCGGCAAAGGCGTCTTGTATGCGGCGACCGAATCCGTCGACGAGCCGTCACCGGATCGCCGGGCCGTCGACGGCGACCCCGAGTGCGGCGGATGCCTGTACGCGCACATCCGCTACGAGCGCCAGCTCGCGCTGAAGAGCGACGTCATCGCCGACGCGTTCACGCGCATCGGCAAGCTCTCGCTCCCGGAGCGCGTCGACGTGACGCCGTCGCGCGAAGACGGCTACCGCATGCGCGCGCGGCTGCACGTGCGCGGGTCGCGCTGGGGATTCTTCAGAGAAGGCACGCACGATCTCTGCGACGCGCGACGGACGCGGCAGCTGCTGCCGGAGAGTTGTGATGCGCTCGATCGGCTGACGGCCGTCATCAACTCGCTCGGCATCGACGTCCGGGAGATCGAGCTGTCCGAGAACGCCACGGCCTCCGAGCGCGGAGTCAGCCTCGACATGCCGAACGCCATCGACGTGCACGCCTCGTCGCGCCTCGCGCAGACCGGCGGCCTCACGGCGTTCGGGCCCGACGGCGTCGTCCACGAGGCGCTGACCGTCGGCGGCGTGGACGTGTCGCTGCGCCGTTCGGTCCTCGCGTTCTTCCAGGGCAACCGGTATCTGCTCGCGACCCTCGTCAACCACGTCGTCGAACGGATCCCTGAGGGCGCGGCGATCGTGGATCTCTACGCCGGCGCGGGGCTGTTTGCCATCGGCGCGGCGGCATCGCGGAAGGCGCGCGTGCGCGCCGTCGAAGGCGACCGCGTGTCGGCCGCGGATCTCATCGCCAACGCGGCGGCATACGACGCTGTCGACGCCCTGCGGCAGCCCGTCGAGTCGTTCGTCGGCTCGTCGCCGAAGCGGCCGGACGTGCTGATTGTCGATCCGCCGCGGACCGGCATGTCGAAGGAAGCGCTCGACGGCGTGATTCGACTGCGGGCGCCGTCGGTCATCTA
>DATNBT010000098.1:0-2646 GCA_035571855.1 Vicinamibacterales bacterium | reverse complement strand
GAGACCGTGTCGGCCGGGACGACACACTGCGCGCTGGCGGGAGGAAAAGTTCAGGAGAGCTGGACTGAATGGCAGCCGCTGTCCGATCGATGTCTCCGGTGGCATCTCGCGTCGCGCTGATGCCGACACCGGGGCTACGTGCCGGACGGCTTCTTTCCGGGCGCGACCGCTACGAACTGGTACCCGCACCCGGGAACGGTGGCGATGTATCGCCCGCGCTCCGAATGGCCCTGCAGCTTGACCCGCAGGTTGCTGATGTGGCGGTCGACGACGTTGCTCTCCGCGATGTAGTCGGCACCCCACAGGCTGTCCAGGATTTCATCGCGCGTCAGCAGGCGTCCCGCATTGGCGGCGAGCAGATAGAGCAGGTTCTGCTCGAGCGAGGTGAGATGCAGCTCCGTCTCGCCGAGCCGGACGCGATGATGCACGATGTCGATCTCGAGCTCGCCCAGCCGAAGGACCGGAGTGAACACGGCGGCTTCGCGATACGTGCGCCGCATGATCGCGACGACGCGCGCCACCAGTTCATCGGGCGAGAAAGGGACCGCGAGGACGTCGTCCACGCCGCGTTCGAACGCGGCCAGCCTGGCCTTCAGGTCGTCGCGTCGCGTGAGCGCGATGACCGGCGGGCGATCTCCTTGCGGCCACGGGCCGAGCAACCGGTCCAGGATCGCGGCGCCGTCGACGTCGATGTCAATCACCAGCAGGTGGGGTTTCCAGCGGGCGAGCACGGCAGCGGCGTCATCGACGGTTCGGGCCACTCGCGTGGTATAGCGGCCATGATCGAGCGCGAGCCGCACGCGATCAGCGAGGACGGCTTCGTCGGTGACCAACAGCGCACGGGCCGGACCGTACAGTCGTTGGTCGTGAGAGGTCATCGAAATCCCTCCGGTCCGCGCGCCCGCGGCAGGGACCGGATCCTACCAGCGATGATGCGGCGCGGATCGGAATTCTTTATCGTCGAGATCGTTCGAGGTACGCGTGGCTGACGCGAAAGCGGCCAACGCACCAGTACCGGCGAGTCGCGCGCAGGCCGCGCCGCGTTCCGCGTCGCCCACCTCGTCTGTCGTCGGTGTGCACCCACTACTCATGGCGCAGCGACGCATCGGCAATCAGGCCGTGCTGCGATCGAAGGCGTCACGCGCACCGGCAGCCAGCCCGCATCGCCAGAACGTTCTCGGAGTGAGCCCGTCAGGAGGGGATCCGCTCCCTGCCGCGACGCGCGCGCTGATGCAATCGCGCTTCGGCGAGGACTTCGGTCACGTGCGCGTCCATGCTGACTCGTCGTCCGCCCACGCGGCGCACGCGCTCGGCGCGGCCGCCTTCACGACCGGCAGCGACATCTACTTCGCCCGCGGCCGCTATCGACCCGAATCGTCCGACGGCCGGCAGTTGCTCGCGCACGAGTTGATCCACGTCGTGCAGCAGAGCCGCGGCGGGACGACGACTGCTCCCTCCGCAGACATCGCACGTCATGCGGAACGAGAAGCCGATCGCATCGGGGCCACCATCGCAGCGGCGTCCTCGCCTGCGCATGCGCCCCTCGTCCCGCCGGGCGGTGAGATGACTCCCGTGGCGCGCGGGACGGTGCAGTGTCAGTTGTTGACGGCGGCTCCTGACGCCGGGACCGACGCGGGAATGGCGCCGTCCGCCGACGACGTCGATGCGTGGACGTCCCCGAGCAACACGCTGCTCGTCGTCCAGCACATTGGCGGCGTCGCCATCCTCCCCGCGCGCGACATCGTCTACCAGCCGGCGGCGATCGACCTTGCGGAGATCGCCCGGGTGAAGCCGTTCGTCGATCGCGATCTCGGTCCGCTGCTCGAGGTTCCGAGCGTCGGCGCCGCAGGGACGCGCATCATCCGCGTCGGCGCGCGGACGGGCTTCATGCTGGATTCAGGCGCTGACACGCGCGGCGTCCGCTCTGTCGTCTACCTCGCGGAATTTCAGGCTGCCCTCGCGAACGTCGGCGTCACCGACGTGAGCCAGGTGCGGATTCTTCACGTGCACGCCGACCACGTGAACAGGATCGTCGACGTGCTGCGCGCGTCGCCTGGCACGCGGGTCGTCGTACCGCGCGCCTACCTCACCGGCACCGTGCACGACGCGCTCCGCTCCGCCCTGGCCGCGGTCCGCGCGGATCCCGCGTTTGGACCGACGTGGAATCCCATCGTGATCGCACGCGATCGCGGCGGACCGAACCTCGCCCGGTTCCGGTACAGTCAAGGGCCGGTCGTCATCGAGCAGGTAGCGTTGCGCAGCGCCCTGGAGGCGTTCACGGAGGCCCCCTCACAGGACGCGCGTTCGCGTCTCGCCGACGCGGCCTCATTCCTCACCCGGCTGACCAACACCACGAACAAGTTCAGCATCATAGTCCTGGGTGATCTCCGGATGGAGCATCTGGCCAGGTTCCGCACCGAGATGGAGGCAGAGCGCGTCGGCTCCTGGAACGAGTTTTTCGCCGGCGCCACCACGCTCAGCGGCTTCAGCCACCATTCGGGGGCGTTTGGGACTGACGACGTCACGGGTCTCCTGCAGCTGCTCGACGTGACGATGTTCCGGACCGGTCGGCTGCGCGTCGTCGAGCAGACGAACCGCCGCAACGCGCCGTCGCCGGAACTCCGGGCCCGCGCCGACACGATCGAG
>DATNBT010000097.1:0-3539 GCA_035571855.1 Vicinamibacterales bacterium | reverse complement strand
CACAGTCGTACAGGCGCTCGAAGTAGTCCGACGCGAAGTGCATCGCGTCCCACCTGAATCCGAGCCACGCGACGTCTTCTTTGATCGCGTCGACGTATTCGACGTCTTCCTTCGCCGGGTTCGTGTCGTCGAACCGGAGGTTGCAGGTGCCGGCGTTTTCCTCAGCGACGCCGAAATTGAGGCAGATCGACTTGGCGTGGCCGATGTGCAGGTAGCCGTTCGGCTCCGGCGGAAACCGCGTGGCCACGCGGCCGCCGTGCTTCCCCGCGTGCCGATCCTCGGCCACGATCGTACGGATGAAGTCGACGGGGACGGAGGGCGCGGCCGGAGAATCCTGCTCTGTAGGCTCGGAGGTCATGAAACGAACCCATACATTCTATAAGATGCAGGGTTGTCGCCCCTCCGGCCGCCGCCGTGCCTAGTAGTTGAGCCAGTACGACAGCTTCACGAGGAAGACGTTCTGCGGCGGCACGCCGAAGATGCCGCGGACGTCGCGGCCGAAGTCGAAGCCGCCCGGCACGTCGAAATTCGCTCTCGCCTGCTGCCAGACGACGAACAGGGCCGAGCCCGGCTTGTATTCCCAGCGGAGCACGTTCGTCGTGCGGAACGATCGCACGTTGAAGTCGGGATTCCCGTAGAGCGCGTCCGAATACGCGAACGGCTTGTAGCGGTTGTCGTAGTCCCGGCTGAGCGGGTCGTTCACTTCCTTGAAACCGCTGTAGCCGCCCGCCGAGAGAAACGGCTGCGCGTACAGCTGCACCGACAGATTCGGCGTGATCGTGTAGTTGAAGCGGCTCGTGATGTTGACCGTCGTCTGGTCGATGTGCGCGAAGACGTAGTGGTTCGACGTGTCGGTGATGTTGTCGACCCACTGCGAGTCCTGGTGGCTCGGATTGATCTGCACCCCGAGCGAGAACATCACGGCGGGCACCGGCCGCAGCGTGATCGACGGATACCAGCTCTGCCACGACGAGTTGTGATTGTCCGATCCCCAGTCGCCTTCGAGCCCCGCGGAGAACCTGCGCCGGCTGTCGGAATAAATCCAGAACCACTGTTCGAACGCGTTCTCGGCCAGGATGCCCGGCCCGCCGCGCGTCATGCGGTCGTCGAAGTTGAGCGCCGGCAGCGCGTGAAACACGCCGCCGCCCATCTGCCAGTTGTTGATCAGCGTGACGTTGCCGTTGATGTTGAAGCCGCCGAACTGCAGGACATGATCGAAGTTCCAGGACGTCCACTGGTTGAAGTTGATCGTGCGCTGGCGGAACCAGCTGGTGACCTTGTTGCTGCGGATCTGAAACCAGTGCCCCTGCCGGATCTGATCGGCGCGGCGCAGGAAGCCGAGGTCGTTCGTCTCGAAGCCCGGTGAACGGAAGTACAGATACGAGTTCGAGTGCGTGAACTCGCCGCCGATCTTGTTGAACGCAATCGCGCCGGCGTATCCGCCGAGCGCCGTGCGCGTCGGATCGAGGTGCTCGCTCAGCAGATCCGGCCGCTGGAAGTAATGCCGGCTGTTTTCCTGTATCGCGTCGATCGCCGCCGGCGAGCCGTTCACGTCGCTCGTCTCGACGAATCCGTTCAGGCTGTAGAAGCGCTTCAGACGCCAGTCGAAGTCCGCGCCGCCGACGTACGCCGAGGCGGGGACGACGTCACGCAGCGGCCCGCTCAGGCGCCGGTTCGTCGCCGTCAGGATGCCGCCGATGTACGACTGGTTGCGGAACTCGCGCTTCACGCGGGCCACCGAGTAGCTGCTCGACGGCTCGACGGCCTGCTCGGAGCGCACGCCGGACGTCGAGATGTCGGCGAACTCCTCCTGCGTGACGGCGTGCATGACGCCGATCGAGTAGCTGCCGATGCGTCCGGTGAGCTTTGCCGCGCCGAGGATCGTCGACTGCGTCGGGGCATCGGTGTAGACGTCGTCGCCCGACGGCAGCGCGCCCAGGCCCTGCGGCGCGCGACCGATGCGGCGGGAGTAAAAGAGGTTGTTGCAGCCGTCGTAACAGTCCGCGTCGAAGCGGAAATTACCCGACCCTTCGACGAAGAACGGACGCTGCTCGTTGAAGAACGTCTCGAATGCCGACAGGTTGACGACGGCCGGATCGGCTTCGACCTGTCCGAAGTCCGGATTGACCGTGGCCGTCAGCGTGAGACCGGGTGTGACGGCGTACCGGAGATCGAGACCCGCCGCGCCGCCGAGGCCCGACGGGTTGAGCAGCGGATTACCTGCGGTGCGCTGCCGGGTCAGGTTCGCGACCGTGTACGGAATGAGCTCCAGCCCCTTCCGCGCGCCCTGTGTTTCAAGGCCGCCGAGCTCGCCGAACGACGACACATAGCCGTTCGCATTCCGCGACAGCAGCGGCCAGGTGTTCGTCTCCTTCAGCCGTCCGATGTCGCGTGCCACCGCGAAGCCCCATACGCTCGAGGCCGACGGACTGAATCGCAGCTGCGAGAACGGAATCCTGAATTCCGCGGTCCAACCTTTCTGGTCGCGCGACACGGCGACGTCCCATACCGCGTCCCAGCTCTTGTCGCTGTTCGTGTCGTTGAACCAGTAGCGGTCCTGCTTCACGCCCGCCGGGTTGACGGCAAATTCGTACGCCGTCCGCCGATCGTGATAGGAATCGATGAAGACGTGAATCCAGTCCGACGGCGCGTCGTCGTCGCGCCGCGTCAGGTAATTGGAGATCTTGTCCGGCTCACGGTCGTACGCGCGCACCTTCACGTACAGCGTCGTCGAGTCGAACGCGACGCGGAACTCGGTCAACTGACTCGGCTCGGCGCCTTCGCGAGGCTCGCGCTGGACGAAGTCGCTGACGACGGGAGCATTGGCCCAGAGATCCTCGCTCGATGGCGAGGCCGAAGCGGCCGCGGTGACATGCACGGCCTCGACGCGCGCGTCCGCGGCGACGGCTGCCGACGCGGGGTTCACGAGGAGAAGCGCGATAATCAGTCGCGCGGGTCGACACATGTTCTGCGTTAGACGTGCGCCCAGGGGGTTAAGTTGGCGTTTCGCACTCTTATAGACACCGAAAATCTCGGCGCGCACCTGGCCGATGCACGCTGGATCGTCATCGACTGCCGATTTCAGCTTTCGGATCCCGCGTGGGGAGAAGAGGAGTATCGCACTTCTCATATCCCCGGCGCCGTCTACGCGCACCTGAACAACGACCTCTCGGCGCCGCTCACGGGCACGAACGGCCGCCATCCCCTGCCCGAGCCAAGCGCGCTGATTCAGACGCTCATACGTCTCGGCGTGCAGGGCGGGATGCAGGTCGTGGCCTACGACGCCGACAACGGCATGTTCGCGAGCCGTCTCTGGTGGCTCCTGAAGTGGATCGGCCACGACGAGGTCGCGGTCCTCGACGGCGGCTTCCGCAAATGGACGGCTGAGCGGCGCCAGGTCGCTTCGGGTATAGACGTGCGACCGGCCGGCTTGTTAACAGGAACGGTGCGCTCGGACATGACGGCGGACGCGGGCGACGTCGCGCGGATCGTCGGCATGCGCGATCGTCTGCTGCTCGACGCGCGCGCGCCGGAGCGCT
>DATNBT010000096.1:0-21760 GCA_035571855.1 Vicinamibacterales bacterium | reverse complement strand
TCGACGCTCTCGGTCGGGCAGAAGCAGCTGCTGTCGTTCGCGCGGGCGCTCGCGTTCGATCCGCGCGTCCTGATTCTCGACGAAGCGACGTCGAGCGTCGACACGGAAACCGAGCTGCTGATTCGCGACGCGCTGCAGGTGCTGATGGCCGATCGCACGACGATCGCCGTCGCGCACCGGCTCTCGACGATCCAGGACATGGACCGCATCCTCGTCTTCCACAAGGGGCAGCTGCGCGAAGCCGGCACGCACCAGGAACTGCTCGGCGAGCGCGGGATCTACTTCAAGTTGTTCGAGCTGCAGTACAAGTCAGCCAACCTGGGGGAACCGGTGTCTAAGCCGGCGTGAATCTTCTGGTCGTGCTGGCGCTCTCCTTTGAGGTCGCCACGGTGAAGGTGTCGGCGCCCATCCCCGTCGGGGGCTCAGTCGGCATCAACCTCGGGTCGTTCCGCAACGGCAGGCTCACGCTGACGAACGTCACGCTCGCGGAGTGTCTGCAGTATGCCTACGCGCTGCCGTCGCAGGACCAGATCTCCGGGCCCGACTGGATCAAATCGCGTCAAACGCAGTTCGACATCGTCGCGAAGGCGCCGCCGGAGACCGACGGCGACAGCGTCAGGCAGATGCTGCGCTCGCTGCTGGCGGAGCGGCTCAAGCTCGTCGTCCGCGTCGAGGAGAAGCCATTTGCGTTCGCGGCGCTTGTCCAGGCGAAGGCCGGGAGCAAGCTCGTCGAAGCGCCGCCCGGCGTCGCCGGGGCGAACTCGGGCCGGCCGGGTCTGATTACCGGGCAGTCGATGCCGATGGCCGTGCTGGCGTCGTTGCTTTCGCGGTTCGAAGGGCAGCTGGTCGTCGACAGGACCGGATTGGCCGGCCGGTATCAGTTCAAGCTCGAATGGGAAGGCGCATCGCTCTCGTCCGCGCTCGAGGACCAGCTGGGACTCCACCTCGAGCCGCGAAAGGAACCGCTCGACGTCGTCGTGGTCGAGAGCGCCCAGCAGACGCCGATCGACAACTAGTTCGTCGCGGAGTTCTTCGTAAAGAGTTTGTCGAGGAACGTCGGCGTCGTCGCCCGCGGATTCCAGCCGAGGCGCAGGACGGTGAGGTGGATCGGCTGCCGGCCGAACGACAGCGCCTCGTTGCAGCTCCACATATAAAGATCGACCTGGCGGCCCTGGACGGCCGGACCCGTGTCCAGCACGGTGTAGATGCCGTTGTAGCGGCCCGGCAGGTTCTCGATGTCGATGACCGTGCCCACCGGCAGCAGGTCGGGATCGCCCGCCGCCACACCGCTATGGACGCCGGCCCCGGATGCCGTCGTCTCGCCCTTGCAGTACGCCGTCGCACTGAAGGCGAGCCGGGCTCCCGGCGTCGGCATGGCGGTCGTCTCCCGGAGCACGGCCTGCCTGGCGGCGTACCTGGAGTCGAGGATCGTGACCTCGTAGGTCGAGATGAACGCCCCGATTGCCACCGCGGTGACGATCGCTTTGCGCCACAACGAGCCGGAGATAATCACGCTTCAATTGTAAGAGGGGAGGGTCCGGGCGGGCCGGAATTCAGGCCCACATTTCCAGGCTTTCAGAACTGTTAAGCCTTGTCTTTACTATGCATTAGGTGACGTAACCTACGCCGGCTCGTCACGAACGCGAGTGCGAGAGGGTATGCAATTGCGGAAAGGACGACCGCCCCGATCATCGAGCCGACGGCGTAGGGAACGAGCCACGGCCGGAACAGCAGGACCAGGTGGTGCCAGAACCCGCCGGAGAACAGCGACTGGTCGAACAGCAACGCGACCTGGTCCTTGAACCCCGGGGGAATCCGGTGCCCCGTCAGCCGCGCGCCGACAAACACGGTCGTGAAGGCGTAGTACGGCGCCACGAACCACGGCAGGTTGGAGTAGACCCCGAGCAGCACGGCGACGCGGTTGAAGTTGAGCAGGAAGGCGAACGCGATGCCCAGCAGGGTATGAAACCCGATGAACGGCGAAAACCCGAAGAAGACGCCGAGGGCGAAGGCGGCGGCGGTCCGTTCCGGCGAGTCGTCGATGTGCAGCAGCGCCCCGAACCATCGGCGCAGCAGGGCTCGAGTCAGATGAATCATCGGAAGTGGCGGTACCCCGTCGGGAGCGGGCGCGGGCTGCCGTCGCCGCACTGGAGGAGGACCTGCGGGTCTTCCGTGCACACGCCGATCCGGGTCAGGGCCACACCGCCGTGTCGCTGGGGTCCGGCCAGCCTGCGGCGGGATTTCGGCCGCACGGCCACAAGCAGCTCGTAGTCGTCGCCGCCCGAAATGGCGGTGCTGACAGGGTCCTCGCCGCGGCCGGTGAACCAGTCAACGGCGAGCGGATCGATCGGCAGGCTCTTCGCGTCGATCTCCGCCCCGACACCGCCCGCCGTCGCGAGCTGCCGGACGGCATCGGCCAGGCCGTCGCTGAGATCCATGCCCGCGGCCGCCGCGCGATTGCGTGCGACGAGCAGTCCCATCCGGACGCGGGGTTCGGGGTAGAGATAGCGCGCCACGCATGAGTTGGACGCCGGGTCCTGCGGGTGCGATGCGCCGTCGCGCAGCATCTGGAGCCCGGCGGCGGCGGCGCCGATGGTGCCTGTGACGTACAGCTCGTCGCCGGGACGCGCACCGGATCTCGTCAGGATCTGCCGCCGCTTCGCCGTCCCTGTCACGGTCACGTCGAGGACGAGCGGGCCGGGCGACTTCGTGAGGTTGCCGCCGGCGACGTGGATGCGGTGCCGCGCGGCGAGCGCGGCGAGGCCGCCGATCATCGCGTCGAAGTCCGCGATGGGGAACGCCGGCGGAAGCGCGAGCGACAGCAGGCAGAGCCGCGGTGCGGCGCCCATCGCGGCGAGGTCGCTGAGGTTGACGGCAAGCGCGCGGTGTCCGATGGCGGCGGGCGGCGTGAACGCGCGGTCGAAGTGGACGCCTTCGACGAGCGCGTCGACGCTGAGCACTTCGAGGCGGTTGCGCTCCGGCTCGACGACGGCCGCGTCGTCGCCGATGCCGACGGGCATCCACGGCGGCGCGGGCGGAAGCGCGCTCGCGATTTTCGCGATGAGCTCGCGCTCGCTGAAGTCTGAGACGGTCACTTCGCGTAGTCTACGGCGCGCGTCTCGCGGATGACGGTCACTTTGATCTGCCCGGGATATTCGAGCTCGTTCTCGATGCGGCGCGCGATGTCCTTCGAGAGCCAGACGGCTTCTTCGTCGGAGATCTTCTCGCTCTCGACCATGATGCGGATCTCGCGTCCGGCCTGCAGCGCGAACGACTTGCTGACGCCCTTGAACGAGTCGGCGATGCCTTCGAGCTTCTCGAGCCGCTTGACGTAGGACTCGAGGATGTCGCGGCGCGCGCCGGGACGCGCCGCGGAGATCGCGTCGGCGGCCTGGACGATCATCGCTTCGAGCGACGGCCAGTCGATGTCCATGTGGTGCGCGGCCATCGCCATCACGACGGGCTCGCTCTCGCCCAGCTTGCGCAGGAGGTCGATGCCGATCTGGAGGTGCGTGCCTTCCATGTCGCGGTCGACGGCCTTGCCGATGTCGTGCAGGAACGCGGCGCGGACGGCGACGTGCGCGTCGAGGCCGACTTCCTTCGCCATGATGCCCGCGAGCCGCGCGACTTCGGCGGAGTGCGCCAGCATGTTCTGGCCGTAGCTCGTGCGGTACTTCAGGCGTCCCATGAGCCGGCAGATCTCTGGGTGCAGATCGTGCATGCCGAGATCGAACGCGACGGCTTCCCCTTCCTTCCGCATCGCTTCGTCGGTCTCGTCCTTCACCTTCTGGACGACTTCCTCGATGCGCGCCGGGTGAATCCGTCCGTCCGCGATCAGCCGCTCGATCGCCTGCTTCGCGATCTCGCGCCGGTACGGATCGAATCCCGACAGGATGATCGCGCCCGGCGTGTCGTCGACGATGAGGTCGACGCCCGTCGCGAGTTCCAGCGCGCGGATGTTGCGCCCTTCGCGGCCGATGATCCGGCCTTTGAGATCGTCGCTCGGCAGATCGACGACCGACACCGTCGTCTCGACGGCATGCTCGCCGGCGCAACGCTGAATCGCCTGGGTGATGTAGTGCTTCGCGCGATCGACGGCGGTCTCGCGCGCCTCCGCGTCCAGCCGCTTGAGCAGGTTCGCCGCGTCGTGCCGCGCGTCGGCTTCGATCTGCTTGAGGAGGAGCTCCTTCGCTTCTTCGGCCGTCAGGCTCGCGACGCGCTCGAGCTCGTGCTGCTGGCGCGCGACGAGCTCGATGTATTTCTTCTCGCCCTCCGCGACGCGCTTCTCGCCGTCGGCGACGGCGCGCCCGCGCGCGGCGAGATCGTTTTCCGTGCGGTCGATGGCGCCCTGGCGTTCCGCGAGCGAGGCTTCGCGGCGATTGAGCGTCTGCTCGAGCGCGTCGGCCTGCTGGCGATCCTTGCGCGCCTGCTGCTCGGCCTCGCGCAGGATCTCGTGGGCCTTCTCCCTGGCCTCGAACAGCGCTTCTTTCCGGCGGGTGTCGGCGTCGCGCTCCGCGTCTTTGACGAGGCGGGCGGCGTCTTCTTCGGCGCGGCCGACCGTGTCCGCGGCGTGACGCTTGCGGTTGCCGAGCCACACGACGTACACGACGCCGGCCGCTGCGAGCGTCGCGACGACGTTCGCAATCAGCACGTATATGGACAACACGGGTCACCCCCGTGACGGGAAACGAAGTTAGAACTAAGAACCAGGAACTGAGAACTAAGCGGTCCCGCTTTGCCGTGTGGGGAGGTCGATGAACCTGCGTAAGCAGGTGGGACCGCTGCTACGACTGCGCTTCAGGCTTCCTCGTTACAGAGGCATGCACACCACGCAGCCTTCGCGATCCTCTTCGGATGAAACGTTGGCTCAAACGAGCCTGCCGCCATCACAAGCAAAGCAGAAACCGATTCGAATCTTAGTCGGCGAGCAGAACCCGGTCAAGAAGACGTTCGAGCTCTTCGGCCCGTTCGGCGACGCTGCCCGAACTGGCGCGCGCCGTCTCGAGATGGCGGAAGAGCTCGTCGGCGATGTTGAGCGCCGCGAGAACGGCCAGGCGCACCGGGTCGCCGCTCGGCGCCGAGTCTCCGGCGGCGCGGATTTTTCCGTCGACGTATTCCGCAAGGCGCTTGATGTATTCGACATCGAGCGTGCTCCGGATCGGATATTTCTGCCCGAAGATCTCGACGGACACGCTCTTGGGGTCGGTCATCGTTCAGCGTTCAGAGGTTCAACGTTCAGAGATTCAACGTTCAGAGATTCAACGATTCGAGCTGGTGGAGCATGTCGCTCACGCGCGTGCGGATGACGTCGCGCTCTTCCTTGAGCGACGCGATCTCGGTCGACAGCGTCTCGCCGTTCGCCGCGCGGGCGCGCAGGGCGTCGATCTCGGACTTCAGGCGCTGGTTGTCCTCGGCCGCGCGCGCCTGGTCGGCTTTCATCTTCTCGACCATCGCGACGAGCCGCTTGATCTTGTCTTCGAGCCGGTCGAGTGTCTCGAGCTCCGCGCCGCGTGTCGCCGTCTTTGCCATCGGTCTACCTCTGAACTACGCCGTGCGCCCTGACGAGCGCGGCGAGAATCGATTCGAATTGCGCCTGGACTTCCGCGTCGGTCAGCGTGCGATCGGCTTCCTGGAACGTCAGCCGCAGCGACAGACTGATCTTGCCGTCCGGCACGCCCTTGCCCTGATAGCGATCGAAGATGCCGACGCTCTGCAGCGCAGCGGCGCCGGCGGACGAAATGGTGCCACGAATGATTTCGGCAGGCAAGGCAGCATCGACGACGATCGACAGATCGCGGACGACGAACGGATGACGCGGCAGCGGCCGCGCGCGCTCGCCGCGCGGCACGGCGGCCGCAGCCATCGCGTCGAGGTCGAGCTCGGCGACGAAGACCGCGTCCTGCTTCGGCGCGCCGCGTTCGTCGACAATGGCCGGCGCCACACGTCCGGCGACGCCGAGGCGCGTCGTGCCTGAGACGACCGCGGCCGTCTGACCGGCGACGAGGTACGGCACCGATGCCGTGTCGAAGCGCAGCGGCACGCCGAGCGCATCGCCCAGGGCCTGGACGGCCCCTTTCACGTCGAAGAAGTCGGCCTCGCGTGCGCCGCCTTTCCAGTACTCGGTCACCGCGCCGGTCACCGCGATCGCCACCGCGCGTCGCTCTCCATCCGGCGCGAATCTGGTCCCGACCTCGAACAGGCCGACGTCTTTGCGCCCGTGACGCCGGTTGTGCGCGACGGCGTCGACCAGGCCCGGCAGGAGCATCGGCCGGAGCGTGTCGAACTTCGCCGTGAGCGGATTCGCGAGCGGGACGAGCGTCGCGGCATTTGGCGCGAACGGCGCCGCGGCCTTGGCCTCGATGAACCCGAACGTCACCGCCTCGGACAGGCCGGCCGCCGTCATCACGCGCCGCACGAGGCTGTCCCGCGCGATCCGCGCGTCGGGCGGTGCGGCGGGCTCCTTCATCACCGGGAACGTCGTCGGCAGCCGCTCGAATCCGTAATGCCGTCCGACTTCTTCGATCAGATCGACTTCGCGGAGCAGGTCGACGCGGAACGTCGGCACGACGACATCCCACCCGTCGCCGGCCGCCGAGGGCGCCAGGTCGAGGCCGCGCAGGATCCGGGCGACATCGGCATCCGGTACAGGGACGCCGAGAACCGCCGCGAGCCGGTCGCGCCGCAGATGCAGGGTGATCGACTGCCGGGGCGACGGATAGACGTCGACGATCGGCCCGGACGCCTTGCCGGCGCCAATCGACTCCATGAGCGCGATCGCGCGCTGCATCGCCGCGAGCGGGCCGTTGATGTCGCAGCCGCGCTCGAACCGCGCGGACGCCTCGGTCTTCAGACCGAGCCGCTTGCTGGTCCTGCGGACCGACGCCGGCTTGAAGTACGCGGCTTCGAAGACAATCGCCCCGGTGGACGCCGAGACTTCCGAGTGCAGGCCGCCCATGACGCCCGCGACCGCCTGCGCGCGATCGCGGTCGGCGATCACGAGCATCTCCTCGTCGAGCTTGCGCTCGACGGCGTCGAGCGTCGTGATGACCTCGCCTTTCCTGGCGCGTCTGACTTTAATCTCGGCGCCCGCGAGCCTCGCGAGGTCGAACGCGTGCATCGGGTGGCCGCGCTCAATGAGCACGTAGTTCGTGATGTCGACGATCGCGCTGATCGGACGCACGCCGGCGGCCTGCAGGCGTTCCGTCATCCATGAGGGGGAGGCCGCGGACGTGATGTCGGCGACGGCGCCGACATAGCGCGGGCCGAGCTCGGCGTCGTCGATGGCGACCTTGATGCGATCGGAGCCGCCGGTCGCCACCGACGCGCCGCCGGTCGACGGCTTCGGCGCAAACGGCAGCTGGAACGCGGTGGCGACCTCGCGCGCGAGGCCGATCACGCTCAGGCAGTCCGGACGATTCGCCGTCACCTCGAAGTCGACGACGTCGTTTTCCACCGACGCCACTTCGAATCCGCGCAGTCCTATCTTCCCGGCGATTTCCTCCGCCGAGGCTTTCACGTCCACGAAATCACGCAGCCACGAGAGGACCAGACGCATGAGGTCAGTACTGGAACTGCTCGAGGAAGCGCAGGTCGTTCTCGTAGAAGAGCCGGATGTCTTCGACCTGGTATTTGAGGATGGCGATGCGCTCGATGCCGATGCCCCACGCGAAGCCCGTGTACCGCTCGGCGTCGTAGCCGACGGCTTCGAAGACGGCCGGATGCACCATGCCGCAGCCGCCGAGCTCGATCCAGCCGGTCTTCTTGCACATCGCGCAGCCGCGGCCGTCGCACTGCCAGCAGCTCAGGTCGATCTCCGCGCTCGGCTCGGTGTACGGGAAGAAGCTCGGACGGAACCGCACCCGCGTCGTCGGCGAGAACATCTGCTGCGCGAACGCGAGCAGCGTGCCTTTGAGATCCGCGAGCGTGAGTCCCTCGCCGACCGCGAGCCCTTCAATCTGTCCGAAGGCGGGGGAGTGCGTCAGGTCGAGGTCGTCGCGGCGGTACACGCGGCCGGGCGCGATGATCCGGATCGGCGGCTTGTGCGCTTCCATGTACCGGATCTGGATTGACGAGGTGTGCGTGCGCAGCAGCGTGCGGACGTCCTTTGCGTTGTCCGCGCGGCCCGCGATCGGCTTCGCGAGATAGAGCGTGTCCTGCATGTCGCGCGCGGGATGTTCCGCGGGCATGTTGAGCGCGTCGAAGCAGTGCCACTCGTCCTCGACTTCGGGGCCTTCGACGGCGCTGAAGCCCATGCGCCCGAAGATCTCTTCGAGCTGCGTGCGGACGATGGTCAGAGGATGACGGTGGCCGAGTCGAACGGGCCGTCCGGGCAGGGTGACGTCGACCGCGTCGGCCGGCGCGGCGCTCGTCTCCGCCGTGTCGAGAAACGTCGTCCATCGCGCTTCAAGCTCGCGCTTGAGCGCGTTGGTCATCTGTCCGAGGGTTTTCTTTTCGGCGGGCGGAGCGGCGGCGAGCCGCTCCATCCAGTCGGCGAGGACGCTGCTCTTGCGGCCGAGATAGTGATCGCGCACCGCCTGTCGATCGTGCGGCGTCTTCGCCGCGTACAGCTCCTCGTGGAACTTCGCGAGGACGCCCTCGACCGTCGACAGGTTGGGTGCGGGCACGCTTACGCGCGCGCAGGCGCTTTGGCCGTCTTCGCCTGCTGCGCGAGCTTGGCGAACGCGGCCGGGCTCGCGATGGCGAGCTCCGACAGGCTCTTGCGATCGAGCGCGACGCCGGCTTTCTTGAGGCCGTTCATCAGCTGGCCGTACGTGAGGCCGTGCTCGCGCGCGGCCGCGTTGATGCGGACGATCCACAGCGTGCGGAAGTCGCGCTTCTTGCGGCGGCGGCCGACGAACGCGTACTTGAGCGCGGTGTCGACCGATTCTTTCGCCGCCCGATAGAGCTTGCTCTTGTTGGCGTAATAGCCTTTCGCGAGGCCAAGCAGTTTCTTGCGCTTGGCGCGGCGAACCGTTCCTCGTTTAACGCGGGGCATTCTCTCGTCTCCAGCCTCTAGCCCGAGGCTCTATTTGTACGGAAGCATGCGCGCGAGCTTCTGCGCATCCACGTCCGCGACCGTCGTTGTACCGCGGAGCGCACGCTTCCGCTTCGTCGTCTTGCTGCTGAGGATGTGCTGCTTGAACGCCTTGCTCCTCAGAAATTTTCCGCCCTTGGTCCGCTTGAAGCGCTTCGCCGCGCCTCGATGGGTTTTGAGTTTTGGCATCGTATGTCCGTCTGTCGGTTCCGGCTTCTAACTTCTTACTTCTCAGTTCTCACTTCTAACTTCTGACCGTCTAGGTCTTCGCCGCCGCCGCGGCCGCCGGCTTCGGGCGTCCGCCGCTCTGCGGCTTGCGGCTCAGGATCGTGTGCATCTGGTTGCCTTCGAGACGCGGCAGCGTTTCCGCAATCGCCACGTCGGCGAGCTCTTCGACCAGGCGTTCCAGAATCCGCCGGCCGATCTCCGGGTGCGCCATCTCGCGCCCGCGGAAGAAGATCGTCGCCTTCACCTTGTCGCCGTCCTCGAGGAAGCGCTCGATGTGCTTCTTCTTGAACTGGTAGTCGTGCTCGTCCACCTTCGGACGGAACTTGATCTCTTTGACCTCGATGACCTTCTGGTGCTTTCTCGCTTCGCGCGCCCGCTTCTGTTCCTGGTACTGGTACTTCCCGAAATCCATGATCCGGCACACCGGCGGGACGGCCGTCGGCGAGATTTCCACCAGGTCGAGTCCCTTCTGTTTCGCGATGGCCAGCGCCTGCGGCGGCGGCATGATGCCGAGCTGCTGGCCCGTGTCGTCGATCACGCGGATTTCGCGGACGCGTATTCTTTCGTTCACCCGCACGCGATCGTCGCGCCGGGGTCCTCGTTCGAATGCGATAAAGCCTCCTACGCAGTAGCCACGGTCTTCCCCTTGTGCGCGATCTCGTCGCGCGACGACGCGATGAACGCGTCGACGGGGCTTGCACCTTGATCGCCGCCGGACCGTGTGCGCACCGACACCGTGCCTTCTGCGCTCTCTCGGTCGCCCACCACCAGCATATACGGGATCTTCTGGAGCTGGGCCTCTCGAATCTTATAGCCGATCTTTTCCTGCCGTTCGTCGAGCTCCACGCGTAAACCGGCGTCTTTCAACCGGTTTTTCACGCCCGCGGCGTACTCGAGGTGCCGGTCCGAGATGGGCAGGACGATCGCCTGCACGGGCGCGAGCCACATCGGAAACGCGCCCGCGTAGTGTTCGATCAGGATCGCGATGAACCGCTCGAAGCTGCCGAAAATCGCGCGATGGACGACGACGACGCGGTGCTCGGTGTTGTCGGCGCCGACATACTTCAGGTCGAAGCGCTCCGGCATCATGTAATCGAGCTGGATCGTCGCGCACTGCCACTTGCGGCCGATCGCGTCCGTCACGTCGAAGTCGATCTTCGGCCCGTAGAACGCGCCGTCCCTGGCGTTGAGCGTGTACGGCATCTTGGCCGCGTCGAGCGCGCCGCGCAGGTGCGCTTCGGCCTGATCCCATGTCGCGATGTCGCCCATGAACTCGTCGGGCCGTGTCGAGAACTTCGCCTCGTAGGTCAGGCCGAGGTCCTCGTACACGCGCTGGATGAGGCGGAGCATCCGCTCGACTTCCTCGCCGATCTGTTCCGGCATCAGGAAGATGTGGCCGTCGTCCTGTGAGAACTGCCGCACGCGCGTCAGTCCCGACAGCACGCCGGCGAGCTCGTTGCGATGGAGCGGCGTCTGCTCGTGAAAACGCAGCGGCAGCTCGCGGTAGCTGTGTTTGCCGGTCGCGTACAGCGCGAAGTGGCCGGGGCAGTTCATGGCCTTAATCGCCATTTCCTCGCCCTCGGACCCCTGGACCTGAAACATGTTCTGGCGGTAGTGCGCCCAGTGACCGGACGTCTCCCACAACGCCTTGTTGAAAATCAGCGGCGTCTTCACTTCGACGTAGCCGTTCGGCAGCAGCACGTCGCGCATGTAGTTGGCGAGCGTGTTGTAGAGCGTCGTGCCCTTGGATTCCCAGAACGCCGCACCCGGCGCCCACGGATGGAAGGTAAAGAGGCCGAGCTCTTTCCCGAGAACCCGGTGATCGCGCTTCTTCGCTTCCTCGATCTGGGTGAGATACGCCTTCAGATCCTTGTCGGAGAAGAACGCGGTCCCGTAGATGCGCTGCATCGGCTGGTTGCGCGCGTCGCCTTTCCAGTACGCGTTCGAGGTGCTGAGCAGCTTGAACGCCTTGAGCTTCGCGGTGCTCGGGACGTGCGGGCCGACGCAGAAGTCGATGAACGTCTCCTTGTCCTTGATCGTGTAGCAGGAGACTTCCTTCTGGCCCTCGGTCTTCTCCTCGATCAACTGCACCTTGAGCGGCTCGCCGCGCTTCTCGAAGAACTTCTTCGCGTCCTCGCGCGGCCACATCTGGCGCTCGTAAATCAGGTCCTGGCCCGCGAGCTCGCGCATCTTCGCTTCGATCTTCTCGAGGTCCTCGGGCACGAACGGACGCGGGACGACGAAGTCGTAGAAGAAGCCTTCGTCGGTCGCGGGACCGATGCCGCACTGAACGCCGGGAAAGAGATTCGTGACGGCGGCGGCGAGCAGATGCGCGGTGCTGTGGCGGTAGAGCGCGAGCGCCTCGGGGCTGCGATCGGTGACGATCTTCACCGTCGCGTCGTGCTGCAGCGGGTAGGTGAGGTCGACGAGCTTGTCGTCGACGACCGCCGCGAGCGCCGCTTTCGCGAGGCCGGGCGAGATCGCTTCAGCAACCGCGCGGACGGGTGCGCCGGCCGCGATCTCGCGGCTGGATCCATCCGGAAGCGTGATGTTGACGCTGCTCATGAAAACGTGAGGACATCCTTCGCGTGGCTCGCCATCCGAAGCTCACGCGCGATGTGTTCGCGTGAGCGAAGGATGGTAGGCACGAGTGGAATCGAACCACTGACCTCCTGCGTGTCAAGCAGGCGCTCTAACCCCTGAGCTACGCGCCTATACGTCTGCAGAATAACCGCTTAGACGAACAATCAGTATAGCAGACGGGAATTTGGGCTCGCTACGCCGCTTTTTTCTCAGCGAGCCGTTCGAGGGCTTTGTCGAGGGCCGGATCGCCTGCGGGGGCGGGCTGGCCGAACTCAACGTCCGGCAGATCCACGCCGACCGTCGGCTCGAGGCCTTTCTCGTGGAGCGCGCCGCCGGACGGCGTCAGATAGCGCGCCGTCGTCAGCCAGAGCGCGCTGCCGTCGGGCAGCTTGATCAGCTTCTGGATGCCGGCGCGGCCAATCGTGTGTTCGCCGACGAGGTCCGCGCGCTTGTTGCCGACAATGGCCGACGCGAAGAGCTCCGACGCGCCCGCGGTGCCGCTGTCGACGAGGACGACGAGCGGAAGCGAGATGCTGCCGTCTCCGGTGTTCGAGACGATCGATTCCTTGTTCGGGGCACCCTTCACGTCGCGCTGCGCGAGCGTGCCGTTCGCGACGAACAGCCGCGCGAGCGCGAGGCCCTGTTCGTACGTGCCGCTCGCCGTCTTGCGGACGTCGAGGATGAGGCGGGTGGCGCCTTCTTTCGTCACCGTCGCGACGTGCGACTTCACCTGGTCGACGGTCTTCGGCCCGATCGCGGGCACGCGCACGTACCCGACGCCGGCCGACGCGATTTTCGACGTGACGTCGCCCGCCGGCAGCACTTCGCGGGTGATCTCGAGATCGTGCGGATCCGCCTGGTTGTTGCGGAAGACCGTGAGCTTCACCTTCGTGCCGGCCGCGCCGCGCAGCGCACGCGCGCCTTCCCAGATGCTCATGTCGCGCGTCGCCGCGTCGTTGATCGAGCGGACGTAATCGCCCGGCCGCAGTCCCGCTTTCGCGGCCGGCGAGTTGTCGCGGGTCGCGATCACGCGGAGGTAGTACTGGCGCGTCAGCTCGAGGCCGATGTCGGCCGGCCCCGGCGCCGCGTTCGATTCGAACTGCTTGACCTGCTCGGGCGTGAGGAACGCGCTGTCGGCGTCGAGCGAGTCGACGAGGCCGTTCATCGCGCCCTTCATCACCTTGTCGAGGTTGGCCGGCTCGACGTAGTTGCTCGTGATCAGGCTCACCACGTCGTCGAAAATCTTGAGGTGCTGGTAGGTTTCTTCGCGGCCCATCGCGCGCCCGAGGACACCGCCGACGAGCGCGAAGATGATGACGGGCGCAGTAATCGACAGAACGAAAGCTCGAGTGCGTGAACTCATGGCCGTTTCTTCAGCCATTGTAAAGGATCGACGGATTGGCCGTCGATGCGCAGCTCGAAATGCAGCTCGGACGAGCCGGCCGGCGCGAGCCCGACCGTGCCGAGATTCTGGCCGCGATCGATACGGTCGCCCCTGGCCACCGCGATCTCGAGAAGATTGCCGTAAAGGCTGAAGTTCTGGCCGCCGTGCTCGACGATGACAAGGTTGCCGAACCCGCCGAACGGCCCGGCAAAGGCGACCGTGCCCTCGTGGACGGCCGACACGGGCGCGCCTTCGGGCGCGGTGATGTCGATGCCGGTGGACGCCGGCGACGTGCCGTTGCGCGGCGAGCGGCGGTTGGCGGTGGCCGCAACGGGCCAGTCGAGATCGCCGCGGAACGGACGAATCGGCAGCGCAGGTGCGTCGGCTGCGGTGCCGTTCGCGAGATCGCGCAGCGTCGTCTGGAGCTTCTGCTGGGCCGCCTGGAGTTCGGCGACGAGCTGCGCGTTGAGATCGCGCCGTCCGTCGATGTCTTTAATAAGGTTGTTGCGCGCTGCGGCGGCCTGCCCGAGTGCGGCCTCGGCGCGCTCGGCGTTCGTGCGCAGGACGGTCAGCTGCCGCCGCCGTTCTTCCAGGGATTTCCGCGACACCTTCAGCTCGTCGAGGGTGCGCTGCCGGGAGACGACGCGATCGTGATCGATCTTCGCCAGCGCGGCCAGCGTCCGCGACGCCTGGCCGACCTGGCGGACGTCGGACGTCGAGAGCAGCAGTCGCAGATAGCGGCCCTGGCCGAGCTTGTAGATGTCGACGAGGCGCGATCGCAGCTCCGGCCGCGTCGACGCTTCCTGTTCTTCGAGCGTCTTCGTGCGCGTTTCGTTCGCGGACAGATCCGCGGCGACCTTCAGACCCTCTTCGGCGAGCCGGCGCAGCTCTTCGGCTTTGATCTCGCGATCGAGTTCCAGCTTACGAAGGTCGCCGAGCAGCGTGCGTTCGTCGTTCGTCAGCTTGTCCGCCTCGCGCTGCAGCGCCTGCACCCGGTCCGTCACACGGCGCGACTGCGCCTCGGTGCGGGAACGATCGGCGGGCTGTGCGGCCGACACGAAACTCGCCACCACGGAGAAAAGGAGGAACGCGGCGGCGCGTGTGTGGCTAAAAAAGCGGAGTTCCATCTATCTCATTAGGTATCGGCACGCCGAAATATCTCAACACCGTCGGCGCGATGTCGATGACGCGCGGGCTGTCCGTGGTCGTGGGGCGGCTGGACAGGAGCGTGCCGGGCACGCTGCGGTAGTCGAATCCCGCGTGATCGGCGGACCACTTGCGCCTGTTCGGCGCGAAGACGGTCGGCGCCGGCGCGATGCCGTAGCCGGGCACGAAGCCGACCTGCAGATCCGGCGCAGCGGCCGCCGCGGGCCCCGTGTAGACCGCGCCGCGTTTGTACACGGCGCTGATGATCGGCGCCTTCGTCGCCGGATCGAGGAGCGCCGTCAGGCGCGCGATGAGGTGATCTTCGGCCGTCCTCGCCGGCGCGTCGAGCGTGATCGCGCCGTTGGCGGCCGCCGTCGCCGAGCCCGGAAGGTTTTCGGCCGACAGCCAGCGATTGAGGTCGAACGTCTGCGCGACGCCGTGCTCGCCGTACACCGACAGCATGACGATCGTCGCGTCGGCGCCGGCATGCTTGACGATCTCGCCGAGCAGATCGTCGCACCGTCTATAGAGCTGCTCGATGACATCGCCGAACTTCGCGGCCGCCGCGCGATCGTACGCCGGATGCGCGGGATCGGTCAGCCGCCACATCACGTGCTGCACGCGATCGAGCGAATCGACCTCGCCGACGAGAAGATCCCACCTGCGGGTGTCCAGACGCTGCAGGATGATCTGCGCGCGATCGTCGAACGCGCGGGAGACGTCGTCCATGAACGCCTTTTCGTCGATCACGCCGTCGCCGAGCGCGGCCGTCGCCTCGGCCCAGCCGAGCGTGCGAAACGGGCCGACGCGCTCGTAGAGATCCGACGACAGCGAGGCCGGCGAGGACAGCGGGGCCGGAGGATGATCCGGCTTCCAGTGAATCGGCGACGCGTAGAGCGCGAAGCTCGAGCCGGCGCGGACGAGGCAGAACTCGATCATCCCGCGGTTGGGCGCGAACCACGACCGGTTGAAGTCGATCGGCACCCATTTGCTCCATTCGCCTTCCTCGAGCCGGATCGACGTGCCGTCGACGTCGAGCGTGGCCGACTTGCCTTCGCGATTCCAGAAGATGGACAGCGGAGCGGTGGCGTCCTGCGGTCCGGCGAGCCTCGTGTGCACGACGCCGTCGTTGAAGTTCAGGCGATGGCGCACGCCGCCGCCGACCGGACGCCCATCATCTTTAATAGGCGTGTCCGTGCTGAAGAACGTGTACACGCCGGGCGTGTCGCGGAAGTCGGGAGTCGGCCAGCCCGACAGCATCTCGCCGTTCGGCACGTTCTCCGGCGGGAACGTCATCGGCACCGCAAGCACCGAGCTGCGCACGCCGGCCTGGCCCGCGAGGGTCCAGAACGCGCTGCCGCGCCGCTGCGGATGCGGCTCGTTGCCGAAGACGCCGTGTTTGCCGGGGTTCGTTCCGGTCGCGAACGACGCCCACGCGGACATGTCCGCCGACGGCGTCGTCTCGAGACGCTGAAGCGCGCCTTCTTTCGACAGCCTCCGCATGTTGGGGAGCTTGCCCGCATCCATGAACTGGCTGACGAGATCCGGATCGAGGCCGTCGATGCCGATCACGACGAGCTTCTGGTGGTATTGTGGCGAGCGCTCGCCGGCGCATGCCGCCACACAGATCGAGAGAGCGACAAGAAGCGCGCGTTTCACAAGTAAAGTGTGCGGGGAAGGATGCGATTATAACATCGTGCGTGCGATGGGTCTCGACGTGGGCGCGCGGCGCATCGGCGTCGCGATCAGCGACGTCACGCGCACGCTCGCGCGTCCGCTGATGAGGATTGATGTCGGCAACGCCGGCGACGGCGTCGCCCGCGTCGCCGCGGAAGCCGAGCGTCTCGCGCGCGAGGACGACGGCCTGTCGACGATCGTCGTCGGACTGCCGGTGCGGCTCGACGGATCGCCGAACGAGCAGACGTCGCGCGTCGGCGAGTTCATCGCCGCGCTGAAGCAGAAGACGTCGATCGAGATCGTGACGGCCGACGAGCGCCTGTCGAGCGTCGAGGCGGAGAGCCGGATCGCGTCGCGTGTGAAAGACTGGCGCGAGCGGAAGAAGAAACTCGATGCGGCGGCCGCCGCCGTCATCCTTCAGGACTATCTGGATACGCGCCGCCTGTGAAAACACTTCTCGCCGTCATTCTCCTTCTGGGCCTCCTCGTCGGCGGCATCGGCGCGTGGGTGTACACCGGCATCCGACAGCCGTTTCGCGGTTACCCGGCGCCCGAGCAGTTCGTCGAGGTCCCGAGCGGTCTGGGCGCGCGCGCGATTGGCGATCGGCTGGTCGGCGGCGGCGTCGTTCGCGATCACGTCACGTTCCGCGCGGCGATGTGGATGGCGGGGAGGAACCTGAAACTCAAGGCCGGCGAGTACCGCTTCACCGATCCGATGTCGCCGCTCGAGGTGATCGACAAGCTGCGCCGCGGCGACGTCTACGTGATCCCGATCACGTTTCCCGAGGGGCTGAACGTCTTCGAGATGTCGAAGATCTTCGAAGCGAAAGGCTTCGGATTGGCGCAGACGTTCGTCGATGCCGGACGGCCGCACGAAGGACATCTGTTCCCCGACACGTATGCGCTCTCGCGCCACACCGACGCGCCGAAGCTCGTGAAGATCATGAGCGACGCCTTCGAGCACGCGCTGACGCCGGAGATCCGGGCCGCGGCGATGGACCGCGGGCTGAACGAACAGCAGCTCGTCACGCTGGCGTCGATCGTCGAAAAGGAAACAGGCAACCCGATGGAGCGGCCGCTCGTCGCGTCGGTGTACGAGAACAGACTGCGCATCGGCATGCCGCTGCAGTGCGACCCGACGGTGATCTACGCACTCGAGCTCGCGGGACGCTGGGACGGCAACATTCACCGAGACGACCTGAGCATCGATTCGCCGTACAACACGTACCGATATCCCGGCCTGCCGCCCGGGCCGATCGCGTCACCGGGACGCGCGTCGCTCGAAGCCGTCGTCCATCCGGCGGATTCCGACTACCTGTATTTCGTGAGCAGGAACGACGGCAGTCATGTGTTCGCGAAGAACCTGGCCGAACATACGAAGAACGTTCAGAAATTCCAGATCGACTACTTCAGGGCGGGACGGGCGGGAAAAATCGGTTCTCAGTCGGCCGCTCGACGCGGTCGATGACCAGGACGTCGACTGCGCACCTGACCCCCGTCCTGCCGATCCCGCCCATCCAGCCGATCCCGCCCATCCAGCCCATCCAGCCTACCGTTTCCCCCAGTTCAACTTCTCGCGGAGCACCTCGAAATAGCTCCTCGTCGCTGGGCGGACCAGGCGCATCGGCTGCTTCGCGCGGCAGATGCTGATTTCGTCGCCGGCGCTGAGCTTGCAGCCGGCCTGGCCGTCGAAGGTGACGAACACTTCGTCGCGTTCCTCGAGCGCGGGCTTCACGCGCACCGTCGACGAAGAGGGGATCACGATCGGCCGGTTGGTCAGAGTATGCGGCGCGATCGGCGTCAGCACGAGCGCATCGACGCTCGGCTGGACGATGGGTCCACCGGCCGCGAGGTTGTAGGCCGTCGATCCCGTCGGTGTCGCGATGATGAGGCCGTCGGCGCGGATGTTCGTCACGTGGCCCTCGCCCAGCCAGATCGAGAGATCGATGAGCCGCGAGCGCGCGCCCTTGTTGATGACGACGTCGTTGACGGCGATGTCGGACGCGGGTGTCGAGCCCGTGATCGTGGCTGCGAGCGTCAGGCGTTCCTCGATATGCGCGTGTCCGGCGAGCGCGGCTTCGAGCGCGGGGTAGAGCTCGGGCAGCGTCACTTCCGTCAGGAATCCCAGGCTGCCGAAGTTGACGCCGAGGATCGGGACGTTGACGCCGGCGCGGCCGATCGCGTCGGCCATGCCGAGCAGCGTGCCGTCGCCGCCGAGGACGAGCACCAGGCCGACGTCGCTGACGAGCGCCTGCTTGTCCTCGGCGCGTCGCTGCGGATTCGGCGGCATCAGCGCCGCCGTCGCCGTTTCGAAGACCGCGTCGATCCGATGCGAGGCGAGCCATTGCTCCACATCGATGAGCGACGGCGTCGCGGCCTGCAGGCGCGACTTCGCGACAACTCCGACCCGTGTGATCACGTGGTTAATTATCGCTTTTTGAGATGCAGGAAGAATTCCTGATTGCCCGTCGCCCCGGTGATCGACGACGGGGCCATGCCGAGACGTGCAAATCCGGCCGCATCGGCCTGCGCGGTCACACGCGCGATGACGGCGTCGTGGACCGCCGGGTCGGTCACCAGTCCATGCTTGCCGACGTCCTCGCGTCCCGCTTCGAACTGCGGCTTCACGAGCGCGACGATCTCCGCGCCGTCGTTCATGAAGGGCGGCAGCGCGGGAAAGATGTGGCCGAGCGAGATGAACGACACGTCGATGACGACGAGATCGACGGCGTGCGGGACGTCCGCCGCCGTCAACGCGCGCGCATTGACGCCTTCGTGGACGTCGACGCGCGGATCGGTCCGCAGTTTCCAATCGAGTTGACCGTGTCCGACGTCAAGCGCGACGACGCGTTCCGCGCCGCGCTGCAGCAGGACGTCGGTGAAGCCGCCGGTCGACGCGCCGACGTCCAGGCATCGCTTGCCCGCGGGATCGACGCGGAAGTCGTCGAGCGCGTGCGCGAGCTTCACGCCGCCCCGGCCGACGTACGGATGGTCGGGCACCTCGAGCGCGATCGTCGAGGCTTCGGTGACGTTCGCGCTCGCCTTGGAAACGACCTGGCCGTCGACGCGCACCTGGCCGGCCATGATCAGCGCGCGCGCCCGTTCTCGCGACGCCGCCAGGCCGCGCTCGACAAGCGCCAGGTCGAGCCGCGTTTTCACGAGCGTCGGCTGACGACCCATTCCGCGATCGGCACGAGCCATCCCTCATCGAGGTGTGCCGCGCGCAGCGTCTCTCGCGCGCGCGCGAAGCAGTCGTTCGCGAGCGTGCGGGATTTCTCCAGGCCGAAGAAGGCCGGGTACGTCGGCTTTGTGCCGGCGGCGTCCTTGCCGGCGGTCTTGCCGAGCTGTTCAGCGCTGCCTTCCACGTCGAGGATGTCGTCGACGATCTGGAACGCGAGGCCGATGTCGGCGGCGAAGCGGTCGATCGCCGTGACCGCGCGTTCATCGGCGCCGGCCATGACGGCGCCGCTGACCGCCGACGCGCGGATGATCGCGCCCGTCTTCCGGGCGTGCATTTTCTGCAGGCCGTCGGCGTCGAGGCGGATCGGGTGCCCGGGCGCCTGTCCCGCGGCCTGGAGATCGATCGCCTGGCCGCCGACCATCCCGACGCTGCCGGCGGCGTGCGCGATCAGTTCGACGGCGAGCAGCTTGCGCTGCGTGATGGCGGCGTCGGCCGTCACGGGTTCGCGCGCGAGCAGCGCGAAGGCCTCCGCCTGCAGGCCGTCGCCGGCAAGAATCGCGATGCCGTCCCCGTACACCACGTGCAGCGTCGGCCTCCCGCGCCGCAGCGTGTCGTTGTCCATCGCCGGCAGGTCGTCGTGAATGAGCGAGTACGTGTGAATCAGCTCGATCGCGCAGGCGGCGGGCAGCGCGAGCTGCATGGCCGCGTCCGTCTGTTCGCCTGCGGCGCGCGCGATGCTATCCGCCGCCGCGAGCGTCAGCACGGGACGCAGCCGTTTGCCGCCCGCAAAGAGGCTGTAGCGCATGGCTTCGCTGACGAGCAACGGGCAGTCGGGCGGCGACGGGAGATATGTCTCGAGCGCTTCGTCGACGCGCGCCCGGGCACGGGTGAGAAAAGATTCGAGAGTCAGCGGTCCGGCTCGTCGCCGGCGAGGGCGGCCGGCGCGGGCCGCAGCTCGCCGCGTTCGTTCAGCAGCTCGATGCGTCGCTCGGCGTCCTCGAGCCGTGCGTGGCAGAACTTCGACAGCGTGACGCCGCGTTCGTAGAGCTTCAGGGAATCCTCGAGCGACAGGTCGCCGCCTTCCTCGAGCTTCCTGACGATCGACTCGAGCTCGGCGATCGCGGCTTCGAAGTCCTTGACCGTGGTTCCGTCGGCGGGCTTGCTCATTCTGTTCGAGACACCTTAGCGGCAATCGCGCCGCGGCTCAAGTTCACGTGCACGGTGTCGCCGGGCGCCACGTCCGACGCATCGCGGATGACGCGTGTTCGATCCTCATTCCAGCAGACGGCGTAGCCGCGCGCCAGCACTTTCAGCGGGCTCAGCGTGTCGAGCCGCCCGGCGAGCTGTCCGGCGCGGGCCCCGGCATCGTGCAGGCGCGTCAGGATCCGCTGCCGCAGCTTCCCGTCGACGCCGACCAGCGCGGTGCGGTTGCGGGCGAGGCGGCGCCCGAGCTCGAACGCGTCGAGCCGCCGTTCGACGCCCTGCAGGCGGCGGATCCGCGACGTCATCGCGGCGCGCAGCGCGTCGCTCATCGCGCGCGTCATCTCGTCGGTCCGGCGCTGGGTCATCGCGAGCCGCGTCGTGTATCCCGCCAGCGCCCGCCGTCCGCTGAGCTCGTGGACGCGACGGCTGAGCCGCTGCACCCGCGAGCGCGCGCACGACACGAGGCGTTCGTGCAGCCGATCGATGCGGCCCGCGAAGTCGTCTTTCCGCGAGACGACGAGTTCTGCCGCGGCGGACGGCGTCGGCGCGCGGACGTCGGCGACGAGGTCCGCGATCGTCACGTCGCTTTCATGTCCGACCGCCGAGATGACGGGAATGGGGGAGATCGAAATCGCCCGCGCCACGGGCTCTTCGTTGAAGGCCCAGAGATCTTCGAGCGAGCCGCCGCCCCGGCCGACGATCACGACGTCGACCTTCGGCACTTTCACGATCTGCCGCAGTCCGTGCGCGATCTCCGCCGCCGCGCCTTCGCCCTGGACCTTCGTCGGCCGGATCACGACGTGCACGTTGCGGTACCGCCGGCGCAGGACTTTCAGGATGTCGCGAATCGCGGCGCCGTCGAGCGACGTGACGACGCCGATCTTGCGCGGCAGCGCCGGCAGCGGGCGCTTCTTCGACGCATCGAAGAGGCCCTCCGCCTGCAGCCGCTTCTTCAGCTGCTCGAACGCGAGCTGGAGCGCGCCGAGTCCCTGCGGCTCGAGATGCTCGCAGACGATCTGATACTCGCCCTTCGGCTCGTAGACGGAGACCTTGCCGCGCGCCACGACACGAAGGCCGTCGACCGGTTTGAACTTGAGGTAGCGCAGGGCCGAACGGAAGATCAGCCCTTTGAGCAGCGACGAGGAGTCTTTCAGCGTAAAGTAGAGATGTCCGGTGTTCCAGATCCTGACGCCGGAGAGTTCGCCCTCGACCCAGACCTCGAAGAATCGCTCCTCGAGAAGATCGCGGACGCGAACGGTCAGTTCGGTGACGGTGAAGACACGACGAATCGGAAGCGGATCCTGCGGCGCAGGCTTCGATTCCGG